>CAZYFC010000006.1:0-4450 GCA_964646715.1 uncultured Lachnospiraceae bacterium | reverse complement strand
TATCATCATAGTAAAAGTCGCCCTTCGTGCCTTTTCCCGCATTGTAGTAGCTGATGCCGGTATAGATCTCGCCTGAAGGAGGCGTAATGGTGGCATTCGTCACCAGATAGTAACGAATACCCCTGTCAAGCACGTCGGTATAATATTTCTTGATCGTTTCGTTTTCGGGATACATGCGATATGCTTCGGCAAGCATCTCGATAAAGGAAGCGACAGGCCAGATGGTAGCGGCGCCGCTATTGGTCAGCGAGGTGGACAGCGTATGGGTACGCAGGTCGTAATACTGCTCACAGACCTTCAAGGTCAATTCAAGCGCGGCGTTGGCGTAGACGTTGTTGGCAAGTGCCTCTTCGGCAGAGATCGTCGTGACGGTGGCAGTCGTCTCCTCAGTCGAGTCGAGCGCCTCAGTCGTCTCGTCGGGGTCAGTCTCGGCACCGGGGGCGGCAGTCGTATCCGAGTCACCGTTACAGGAAACGAAAAGTAACGTAAATACTGTCAGGATGAGCAAAAGAAAAAACAGCTTTTTCATACAAAACTCCTTTCGGATGTAGTATTTTAATTTTACCATACGAGGTACAACATGTCAACAGCAGAAGGTCTAGTCAAAACAAGAAAAATCTACGCCTTTTACGGAGCGATCAAATTTTTCTCTAAAAAACCAAAAAAACAGTTGACAAACCAAACGGAATATGATACAATAGTTTTCGCTGTGATTACAGCAGAGCTTGCTAGTGTAGCACAGGGGTAGTGCAGCTGATTCGTAATCAGCAGGTCGGAGGTTCGAATCCTCTCACTAGCTCCAAAAAGACAAGGGATGCCCTCGGGTGTCCCTTGTCTTTTTACTGTCTTCACACGGTTTGAACCCGGCAAAGCGTCAGCTTTGCCCACGCTTTGCGATAAGGTGAAGAAATACAGTCCTCCCATCCTACCGCAAAGCAAGGCTCAGAATCCTCTCACAGCTTGAAGTAAAGCTCGCCCAAGGATAAGGACAGTTTTGGGAATTCAATAGAATACTTTGCCTGCCGACAAAAGGACCGAGACTGTTTTACGTTCTCTGTCCTTTTTGCTTACCTGACGGGAGGCAGATAGAGTCTCCCTTTGCACAAGGGAGACTTTTCTTTAGTCGTTACTTCGCTTATCGCTTTTCCTGACAAGCATTTGATGCTTGTTTACAGATAGGAAAATAAAACCATATTGAATTTCGTTTACAAAAAGACCGGTTTTATCATTCAAAAATATTGACGGTAAAATGCAATAAAAATGGCATCCCGGTAAGATGCCAAAAAGATATTCTTGTTGATAAATTAACGATGAAAAGCCGTGTCTCTAATCCAATCGGCGATAGCTCCGAACAATTCGGAAAGAAATGCGGAAGCGTACGGAATTGCTATTACGCCCACGCCACCTGCTATAAGACCAATGGAAGAGCCAACCATACCGTTTGAACCCATTGCGGCTGCGCCTAAAAGCTCAACGACAATGATGACAACTCCCCCCAATACCATCAAACCACCAATAAACATGACAATTTTTGCACCAAGCATTGTCAATAAGTAGAATAATCCCTTGAGTATGTAGAAAAAGAGCATAGCCGGAATAGCGATGATTGCTAAAATAATACGCAAAATAATCATGAGTTCCTCCATAAATACATTTAAATAAGTATATCAAAAAGCCAACGAAAAGATCAATAAAAACAGAAAGAGCTTGATCCTTATATGATGTAAAAGAAAAAATGGTCTGATACTTTCGTATCAAACCATTTTTTCTTATGTGTAAGGACTATAAAAAAGATATTTTGACTTTTTAACCGATAGATGTGAACCCACATGCAATTAAATGCTTTTCTACCAAGTGGAGAAAAGCTACATCAGAACCTTTTCACTATTCACTTTTACCTATTACCTAATCGACAAGTTTCGAGGGAGAAGAGTGAAAAGTGAAGAGGTAAGAGTGAAGAAGTAAAAATCGACAAGCCTCTGTCGAAACTTGTCGATTTTTGGAGCAGGTGACGGGAATCGAACCCGCGTAACAGGCTTGGGAAGCGTGGGCTCTGCCATTGAGCTACACCTGCAAAGGGATGGGGCGGGCCTACCGCCCCATGGAATGTATTCTATATTTATTCAGACGGATCACGATCTATCCCAATAACAGATCAAGCGCCAGCATCAAACAAAAGCCGACGAGAAGCGCGTAGGTTGCGCCACGCTGATGACCGTGTGCGTGTGTTTCGGGGATCATCTCGTCGCTGACGACATACAGCATCGTACCGCCTGCAAATGCAAGCGCGAAAGGCAGTATGACGGTTGAAAGGCTGACGGCAAAATAGCCGATCAGCGTACCGACTACCTCCACAAGACCGGTCATGGCGGCGATCGCAAATGTCCTTCTCGGCTTTACACCTGCCGCCAGCATAGGTGCTATAATAACCATGCCCTCAGGGATGTTCTGTAAAGCAATACCGCCCGCAACGAGCAGTGCCTGCGCCGTATCGCCCGACCCGAAGCCAACGCCTGCGGCAATACCTTCCGGAAGGTTGTGGATCGCGATAGCCAGAACGAAGAGGATCACCTTGCTTAGTTTCGAATCGCGGTGCATCTCTTCCCCTTCACTGCCCATCAGTCCGTGAAGATGCGGCACAAGCTTGTCAGCAAGATTCACTGTCAGCGCCCCGATAAAGATACTGACCACCGTGATGGGAAGTCCCCATTTACCGCCGTATTCAAGCGACGGCAGGATCAGTCCGAAGACCGCCGCCGCCAGCATAACGCCTGCGGCGAAGGAGAGAAGAATATCCGAAAAGCGGTGTGACAAGCCCTTACAGGCAAAGCCGATCAAAGAGCCGATCAGCGTTGCACCGCCGACACCGAGCGCGGTCAGGAGTACCATTTCCATAGCCAAGATCTCCTTATAACAAGAAAAACCTTACCCATGAGGCAAGAGCTCTCTCGTCTCACTTATATCGTCGCCTCAAGGTCGCTGGCGCGTCGCTCAACGTTCTGCTTGAAATCCATCAGCGTATGCGTATATTCAGTGTTCATATACTGCGAGGTAATGATGAAGTCAGCCGTTGCCTTCGTGTTGGCGATCGGAATATCGTATACCTGTGCAATACGGAGAAGTGCTTTTACGTCGGGGTCGTGCGGCTGTGCCGTCAGGGGATCTGAGAAGAAGATCACGATGTCGATCTTGTTATCAACGATCCTTGCGCCAATCTGAAGGTCGCCGCCCATCGGGCCGGAATTATAGCCACGAATAGGCAGACCGGTATGCTCCGCGATCATTCTCGCAGTCGTACCCGTACCGAAGAGAAAATGTCCCTTTAATATATCACTGTTTTTCTTGCACCATTCGATCATTTCGCCCTTTTTGTTATCGTGGGCGATCAGCGCAATATTCTTTTGTTTGCCGATAACGAATTCCACTCCGTTCACAGGAAACACTTCCTTTCCGATCATCCTTTTCAAAAAAAGCACGCCGTCGGTGCGTACCCCTGTCTCAGTATAGCACAAAGACCTTGAAATGTCAATAAAAAATCACGCCTTGCCTACAAAATCACGCCTCGCCTTGACCGAAGACCTCGTCGTAACGCCTGATGGCTTGATCCACTATCCTGATCGCTTCACCCAGATCGCCCACCTCGTCGACCACCGTCTCCTTATGCTCCAGCGTCTTATAGACCGAGAAAAAGTGGGTCATTTCGTCGTAGACGTGCTTGGGCAGGCTGAAGACAGAGCGATAGCCGTTGTAAACGGGATCGGTGAAGGGGATAGCAATGATCTTCTCATCCTTCTTACCGTCATCCAGCATTTTGATCACACCGACAGGGAAGCAGCGAACGAGCGTCATCGGTTGGATCGGCTCGGAGCAGATCAACATCACGTCGAGAGGGTCGTTGTCGTCTGCGTAGGTGCGGGGAATGAAGCCGTAATTGGCAGGATAGTGTGTCGCGGTATAGAGGATCCTGTCAAGACGCAGAAGCCCCGTCTCCTTGTCAAGCTCGTATTTGTTTTTACTTCCTTTGGCGATCTCCACGACGGCGATAAAATCATCCCTGCGGATATGCTCGGGACTTAAATCGTGCCAGATATTCATAGGTTCGTCTCCCTTCCCTTATTAAATATGATAAAGAATGCTACCTGCGGTCAAGAAAACCGACGGGCTTGGCCCATCGGTTTTCTTTTCACGTTTGTTTACTGAGCCGCATCAACGATCACGCCGAAATCGGGTGCCTTCAGTGAAGCACCGCCGATCAGGCCGCCGTCAATGTTGTCCATAGCAAGAAGCTCTGCGGCATTCTTAGCGTTCATGGAGCCACCGTACTGAATGATGACTTCTCTTGCACAAGCCTTACCGTATTTCTTGGCAATCACAAAACGAATGAAGGCGGAGGCCTCTTCAGCCGGAGTAGCGGTAGCCGGCGTGCCGGGTCCGATGGCCCACACGGGCT
>CAZYFC010000005.1:0-26160 GCA_964646715.1 uncultured Lachnospiraceae bacterium | reverse complement strand
GAGCCTTTGCGAATGCGGGATCGTTCTTTTCTTCTGCGGCGTGGAAGCGCACGTTTTCAAGAAGAAGGACTTCGCCGTTTTTGAGAGCTGCGGCTTTAGCCTGTGCATCGGGGCCAACGACATCGGAAGCGAGAGTCACTTTGATGCCCTTAGCGGTGAGATCGTCGGCAACGATCTTGAGAGAGAGCTTGGTGATATCGCCCTTTGCCTTTTCAAGAGCAGCGGCGGTAGCGGCCTCGCGCTCCTCCTCGGGAAGCGCCTCGATCTTCTTCTTTTCTTTCTTAGAGAGGGAAAGCTTCTCATCAAGCACGTTGTGAGGTCTGCCCATATGAGAGCAAAGGATAACCTTCGCGCCGTTATCAACGAGATACTGAATGGTCTTCATAGCGCCGACGATTCTCTTGTCGTCGGTGATCTTGCCGTCCTTTACAGGCACGTTAAAGTCACATCTTGCAAGCACTTTTTTGCCGGCAACGTCGATGTCTTCAATGGTCTTTTTGTTGTAGAGAGACATATTTTTCACCTCAAAATATAATTTTTAAGATTTTCCGAGTAATATATTAGCATATTTGTTTTAGATTTACAATAGGATATCGTCTTTTTTTTTGCGTTTTTCGCATTTTTTACCCTTTTACCATAAAAAAGCGAACAAAAAAGAGTTGTTTTTTGCATTATGTCCATGTTTTTTCACAGTGACCGCAAGGCTTTTCAAAGAGAGAGGAACAGGCGACCTCTTTTCTGTTATATTTTCACCGAATTGTGAAAATAATACTGTCAAAGTCAAAAGAAGAGAGAAAGATGAAGGGAAAATGACATGAAGACGAAAGCGCTTTTCAACAAATTCAGAAAGCTCTACAGCGAGAGTGAGAGCCGTTATATTCTTGAAGTGCATATAGAAGAAGCCACGCGCAAAAAAGGCGGCGTCACACCCCGACTGCTCAGAGTGCTTTCCGAGATCCTTTCAGCGCGTAGCTTTCGCCTTACGGCAGAGGAGGTGACAGCCTCCCTTGCCTACGAAAACAAGACGGAGCCCTTCAGGGAGGAAGAGCTTCTTTTTATCGATCAGGCGGTATCGCTCGTCCTGCTTCGGGCGCTCACCTCGTGCCCGAAGGAGGAAAGGCAAAAGCTCGCCGATAACGCCGCGTATACCCTTCGCTCACTTGAAGCCTCGGATACCGAGACGCGTTACGAAAGCCTTTCAACGCTTGAAGCGTTTCTGACAAAAAACGACGCCGTCTACGCCCTTTCGGACAAAGCGACGAAAAACGATATCAAGGGGCGCATCACACACCTTGCAAGGAAGAGGCAGATAAGCGAGCAGGCTGCCGCCTCTCTCTACCTGCGCCAAAAAGAAGACGGTGACAAACCAAATTCGAAAAAAGGGCTGTTCTTCTTTCTTTCCCTCTATCTTGCTTCCCTTCTTCTCACGCTTGCCACCGTCTTTTTCGGTGTGCCTGCACTTCTCTTGCCACTTCTCTTCTTTCCCATCTTTTCGCTTGTCAAGACGGTAGGCGAAGAGCTTCTGGCACGCCGTCTTCCCTCTCACCCCATTCCCAAGCTCTCTCTTGACAAGATCCCCGACGAGGGCAAAACGCTCGTTGTCATCCCAACGCTCCTCGTCAAGGAGGAAAAAGCCTTTTTTGAAAAAATCGAACGCTTCTATCTATCCAACAAGGACAATAATCTTCTCTTCGGGCTTCTCTTCGACTATGCCGACGCCAACGAAGAGACGACTGACGCCGACCGACTCCTCGCAGACTTTGCCGAAAACGAGATCGACCGCCTTAACCGACGCTACGGCGAGCGTTTTTTTCTTGCCATTCGCAGAAGAAGCTATTCAAGGTCGGAGAAAAAATGGATCGGATGGGAGAGAAAGCGCGGCGCGATCATCGACCTCGTCAGCTACCTCTATGGCGAAAAAGATCCCTTTGCACTGATCACCATAACCGACGAAGAGCTTAAAGAAGCACGCTATCTCGTAACGCTTGACGCTGACACCGATCTCTACATCGGTGCAGTCAGAGATATGGTATCCGCCATGCTCCACCCCGACAATTGCCCCGTGATCGAAAAGGGCGCGGTACGAAAGGGCTACGGCGTTTTACAGCCGCGCATGGCAGTCACCGCCGAGTCGGCATGCAAGAGCCGCTTTTCGCTTCTCATGTGCGGAAGCGGCGGCATTGACCCCTATGCCTCCGCCGCCTTTGATACCTACCAGAATCTCTTCGGCGAAGGCATCTTCTGCGGCAAGGGTATCATTGATATCGCTGCCTTTCACGAGGTCATTCCCCAGTCGTTTGAAAATGAAGCGATCCTTTCGCATGACCTTGTCGAAGGCAATCTGCTTCGCGCAGGCTTTCTCTCCGACGTAGTGCTGACCGACTCCTTCCCTTCGAGCCCCCTCGCCTTTTACACGCGTATGCACCGCTGGCAACGGGGAGATATACAGGCCTTGCCCTACGCCTTTTCCTCTCCCAAAGGCGCATCGGGAAAACGCCGCAAAAATCCCGTCTCCGCGCTTGGCAAATACAAGCTCTTCGATAATCTGCGCCGCCTGCTCGTTCCCGTTGCCTCTCTTCTCGCGCTTCTCTTCTCCCTCTTTTACAGTGAAAACGCCGAGCTTGCCGTTGCTCTTTCACTCTCCGCCTGCTTCATTCTGCCTGCACTTGTTTCGCTCCTCAGCCCCTCGCGCGGCAGATTCCGCCGCTATTTTTCGCGCATTCTGACGAGCTTCGGCTACCGCTTCATGAACACGCTCTATCAGCTCAGTTCTCTTGCACACGAGGCACTTCTCTCGCTCGATGCCCTCTCAAGATCGCTCTTTCGGATGTTCGTAAGCAAGCGTCATCTTCTCCTTTGGACGACTGCGGCTAGGGCAGAAGCGAGAAAGGACTCCTCCTTTGCCTATATCAAAGCCACGGCAGGTGGCATCGCTGTCGGCATACTCCTTCTCACCTTTGCCGAAAGTGCGCCCCTTCGTCTTTTCGCGCTTCTCTTTCTGACCTTTCCACTCTTACTCGTGCTTCTCTCGCACAGCTTCCGCCCACACCCACGCCCCCTTTCCAAGGAAGCCAAGGCGCGTCTTTCGCGCTATGTCTTCGATATGTGGGGATACTTTGACAAATTCGTGACCGCCGAGGAGAATTATCTGCCGCCCGACAATTATCAAAAAGCCCCCATCGCTGCGGTAGCACATCGCACCTCCCCCACCAATATCGGCATGTATCTGCTCTCCTGCCTTGCCGCACGTGACTTTGGCTTCATTGATTCAAAAGAGCTTCTCTCGCGTGTGTCGAACACCCTGTCGACGCTTGAAAAAATGCCCAAGAAATTCGGTCACCTCTACAATTGGTACGACACGAAAACGCTTGCCCTGCTTGGCAAGCCCTTTCTCTCAACGGTCGATAGCGGCAATTTCGTGGTTTCGCTCGTCACACTGACCGAAGGGCTTGCCGAATACGCAGAGGAGGAAAGCGGTCTGGCCCGCATCATCTATCGCTACGAACGGCTGATCGAAGCAACTGATTTTACAGCCCTCTACTGCGAGAAGCGCAAGCTCTTTTATATCAGCCGCGACAGCGATGAGCCCTCTCCTCTCTCCTGCTACGACCTCTATATGAGCGAGGCGCGCACGACGAGCTATTACGCCGTAGCCTGCGGCATTCTGCCCAAGAAGCATTGGGAAAAGCTCGCACGCATTACGGTGGGCAAGGGACGCTATACAGGGCTTGCCTCCTGGTCGGGCACGGCGTTTGAATATTTCATGCCGCATCTCTTCCTGCCGATCCCGAAAAGCTCGCTTGCCGACGAGGCGCTTTCCTTCACGGTCAACTGCCAGAAGAAAAAGCGGGCGGGTGGCCTCTTCGGTATTTCAGAATCGGCGTATTACGCCTTCGACGCCGACATGAACTACCAATATCGTGCCCACGGCGTGAAGACGCTTGCTCTTGATATAGAGGCAAGCGCACACACCGTCCTATCACCCTATTCCTCCTTTCTCATGCTGGCAACTGCACCGCACGCCGCCCTCTCAAATCTCGATGCCTTCCGTAAAAAAGGCGTTTACGGCGAACACGGCTTTTACGAGGCGATCGACTTCTCTACCCCGTCCGGCATTGAGGAGGGTGCTGTGATCAGGAGCTTCATGTCGCACCATATCGGCATGAGCATCCTCGCCTCTGCCAACGCCTGTTTTGACAATATCTTCGTCAGACGCTTCATGCGCGATCCCCGCATGGCGTCGGCAAGAGGACTGCTTGAAGAAAGGATCCCGACCGATGCCATGCTCTTTCGCGGTAAGCTATCGGGCAAGGGACGCGAGAAGCAAAAGCCTATCCCCTTTTTCGAGGAAGAAAAGAAGCTCTGCACCGAAAAGGCAAGCGACCGCCTCCCGAAGACAGCACTCTTCTCCAATCAAAGTGCCATGATGCTGATCTCGTCAAGCGGTGAGGTGGCACTCTCTCTGCGCGATATCGCTCTCACCTACCCCACCTTTTCGGGCAGACGCGAGGAGAAAAAGGAGGGCTCGCTCCGCGTCGTCTACGCCTATAAGGATAAGTCCTTCGCCGCCCATCCCGAGCTTTTTTCCTATTCGGGCACACGTGCGCTTTTCACAGCCGTGCAGGACAAGCTCACGGTGAAGCTCGCCTTCACGCTGCACGGTGAAATGGATCTCTTCGGCATCTCGTTTTCGGCAAGCGGCGGTGTCGGCCAAATCGCACCGACACTTTTTTTCGAGCCTATCCTTACCTCCTGCGCCGCCTTTTTCTCGCATCCCTTCTACCGCGCGCTCTCAATAGAAGCCTTTTATGAAAAGGAAGAGGAGATCCTCTACTACCGTTGCCGACAGCGCGAAGAGGAGGGTGAAAAATGGCTTGCGGTCTTTTCGGAGGGCGAGGGCGAACTTGACTTTGACACGCGCAAGGATATCCTTCCCTTTGGCTATGGTGAAGAAGACCTTCTCGCTCTTTCTCAGAAGGAGCTGCCCTGCCGCACGGGGGCGGTCGTTGCGCCCTATCTCGTCATGCGTCGGAAGGTCGCTTTTCACATGGGCAAAGCGTCGGTGGATTTTCTCATCGCCTCGGGTAGCAGTCGCAGCGAGGTGAAGAGCCATATTCTCGCCGTCAAAAAAAGGGGCACGCCGATTGCCGAAACACTCTCCGAGAGTCTGCGTCCTATCGTGCGACGCATGCTTCGCTCGCTCGGCGAAGACCGCCCCGACCAACGCTTTGCCGAGGTCTATCTCTCCGCGGTCACAAACGCCCTGACGAGGGATCTGCGCCTGCATGCCCCCGCCCGGATCGACTCACTCTGGTCAGCCTCTCTTTCGGGAGACTATCCCATCATCACTCTCTCGCTCAAGGAAAAGACAAGCGGCGGCGCTTTGCGGATGATCACGATCTTTCTGAAGCTTCACCGCCTCATGCGCGAAAAAGGCTTAAAGACCGACCTCGTCTTTCTCTGCCGCGAGAGTGACAGCTACAACAAGCCCGTGGCAAGGGAGGTCGGTCGGCTGATTTCCGAATCGGGCAGCGGCGGCTATTTGAGCAAAAAAGGCGGTGTCTATCTCATCGGTGACGAGAGACTTTTCGACCTTATCGCTTCCCTTTCCTGCCTCTATCTCGTTCTCGATAAGGACTCTTCGCCCGAGGAGCTGTATTACCGCATCACGGGACGCACCAAAGAAGCGCATCAGACGATCCGCACTCTGCCCGACGAGTCCTTTGAACTGAAGATCCCCGAAAACGCGCTCCGCTGTGAGGGCGGCTATTTCGATAATGACCGCTTCACGGTCATCAAAAAGGAGGTTGACACACCCCGTTCCTTTGTCTACGCCTCCGCCTCCTTCGGCACACTCGTCAGCGCCTCTTCACCCGGCTACACCTGGCTCGGCAACTCAAAGGAATGCAGAGTCACCTCCCCTTCCGACGATCTTCTCAAGGATATCACCGATGAGCGCGTGATCGCAGAAAAAGAGGGCGTTCTCTATGACCTTCTCGCCATGTCTCATACGGTGGAATACGGCTACGACTCTGCGACCTATCGCGGCAGTCTTTCGGGAGAAGCCTACACCGTCAGGATCGGCATTGACCTGCATCTGCCGGTCAAGCTGATCCTCGCAGAGCTACCGGAGGGCTATCGACTTGACTTTTTTGTAAAGCCCTCTTTAGGCGTGCCTTTTCATTTCCGACACCTCACCGAAGAGATAAAGGAGGGCAGTACACGCTTCTATCGGAACTATATCTCGCCCCACCTTGCAGACAGAAAGGTCTTCGTCAGCCCGATCAGCGAAAGGAAAGGCAAGCAAGGCATCCTCTTCGGTGTCATCCCGACCGACGGTGAGAGGCTGTACTGCAGCATCCGCACGAAATACCACGACACAGACGCCATGGAGGCAGGCTTCCTTGAATACGCGCGGTATTATCGGGAGCTCTTCTCAAGCGTCCGTTTTGACCTTGCGAAAAAGGAGCTTGCCGTCATGCTCAATCATTTCGTCCCCTATCAGGCGTACGTCATACGCATGCTGGCGCGGAGTGGCTACCACCAATCGGGTGGCGCGTACGGCTTCCGCGATCAGCTTCAGGACTCGCTTGCCATGCTGTATTACGATGCAAGGATCACCCGACGCCAGATCCTGCGTGCTGCCTCACATCAGTATACGGAAGGGGATGTACAGCATTGGTGGCATCCTCTGCCGAGCGAAAACGGCATGGGAGCAGGCGTTCGCACCCGCATTTCGGACGATATGCTCTGGTTGCCCTATGCGGTTGCAAAATACTGCCGCGTGACGGGCGATGATAAGATCCTTTCAGTCCCGATCTCCTACCTTGATTCGCCGCCGCTTGCCGACAGCGAGACAGACCGCTACGAAAGCCCGAAAAAAGCCAACCGCCGCGAATCGCTCTACCGTCACTGTCTGCGCGCCATCGACGCCTCTTATCAGCTCTCGCCGCGCGGCATCCCTCTGATCGGGGGCGGCGATTGGAATGACGCCTTCAACCGCGTGGGTATTCTCGGCAAGGGCGAGAGCGTCTTTCTCGCACGTTTTATGCAGATCGTCTTCAAGGACTTCGCCGCCCTTGCCGACTCGGTCGGCGATAAGACGAACGCATCACTTCTCAGAGCGCGCGCAGAAGCACTCTCAGACGCAGTGGACAAACACGCGTGGGAGAACGACCGTTATCTGCGCGGAAGCTACGACAGCGGCGCACCGCTTGGCAGTGCCTCTTCGCGTGCCTGCAGGATCGACTTTCTCGCAGAGAGCTTTTCAGCCCTTGCAGAGGGTGTCACCGACCGCACCGAGGAGGCTATGCGAAGTGCCTATAAGCAGCTTTTTGATGCCGAGTATAAGCTGGCAAAGCTCTTCACGCCCCCCTTTTCCGCCGAAGAAAAGGACGCAGGCTATATCTCGGCGTATTGCGAGGGCTTCCGCGAAAACGGCGGGCAGTACAACCACGGTGCCCTGTTTGCCGCAAGAGGCTATTATGCGCTGGGTGAAAAGCGGAAGGGCTACGAGCTTCTTGAGGCGGTCAACCCCGCCGCAAGAAGTCTTGATCCGAAAACGGCAAAGGTCTACCGTGCCGAGCCCTACGCACTCTGCGGAGATATCTACACGAATCCCGCGCATATGGGACGCGGCGGCTGGAGCCTCTATACGGGGGCAGCAGGCTGGTTTCTCACAACAGCGCTCGAATGTCTCTTCGGCTACCGCGAAGAGGGTGACCATTTTACTCTTACGCCTGCGCTCACCGACAAGCTTTCCTCCTTTTCCATGAAGCTCACGCGCAAGAATACCGTCTACCGCATCCACGCAAGGCTTGCGTCGGATGCGCGCATCCGACTTGACGGCAAGCCCTCTCGGAACTGCTTTTTCTTTGACGGCGGCGAGCATATTCTTGAAATGGATATTGAAAAAAGAGAAAAACTGTGATATACTGTTACTGACAAACACACTCTCACCGCCAAAGTGCGGCGAGAGCTACATAAAAACGCTTATAAAAAGGTGTGTAACATGAATCAAGTCTCCTTTCCGGGCTTTGGTATAGGCCCCTTCACCCTGAATCCCGACTTTATCAAGATCGGTGATTTTGCTATCAAGTGGTATGCCGTCATCATCGTCATAGGCATGATCACGGCTGCGCTTTACGTCTTCTGGCGCGGCAGAAAGATCGGCCTTCTCTTCGACGACCTGCTCGACCTCTTCCTCTTCATCGTCTTTCCTGCTGTCATCGGTACACGTCTTTACTACGTCATTTTCAAAAAGCTGGAGGATCCCACCTCCTACACGACCTTCCTTGAGGTCATCAACATCCGCGACGGCGGTCTTGCCATCTACGGCGGCATCATCACGGGCGCGCTCATGGTCTTCATCGTGACGAAGATCAAGAAGATCAACCTCGCCGCCTTCTGCGATATCATTGCCCCCGGCGTTATGATCGCACAGGCGATCGGCAGATGGGGCAATTTCGTCAATATTGAAGCCTATGGCAGTGAAACCACCCTGCCCTGGCGCATGGGCATCACCGATGCCTTCGGCAATTGGAGCTACGTCCACCCCACCTTCCTCTACGAATCGCTCTGGAATCTTCTCGGCTTCATCCTCATCCTCCTTTTCCAGAAAAAGAAAAAGCACGACGGTCAGGTCGTTCTCTCCTACATCGCGTGGTACGGATTCGGCAGAATGCTTATTGAGGGCCTTCGCACCGACAGCCTTTATATCGGCAATACGGGCATCCGCGTCTCTCAGCTTCTCGCAGGCATCTTTTTCATCTCAGCCCTCGGCGCGCTTATCTTCCTCGGCTTCTTCATCAAGGGACGCCGCGTTGCCGACAACGTCTATCTTAAAGAGGCAGGACACTACGAGATGGGTGTGAAAGCCATCGAGCGCTATAACGAAAAGGTTGCCGAAAAAAAAGCGGCAAGAATGGCAAAAAAAGAAGAAAAGCGAAAGGAAAGAGAGGCTTCCTTGCAAAGCAAGGATGTTTGATATATCAAGCAGACCTCTGATTTTACCGTTATGTATATCAAGCTCGACGGCAAGGCGGTCAGCGCCGCCTGCCGTGAAGAGATCAAGCAGAAGACCTCCGGATTAACAGCGCAGGGTAAGCCTGCCCCGGGGCTTGCTGTCGTCATCGTCGGTGAAGACCCCGCCTCCTTAGTCTACGTCAGAAACAAGCACCGGGCGTGTGAAGAGGTCGGTTTTCTCTCGCGCGTCTATCGCCTGCCGGAGGCGACCCCGGAAGAAGAGCTTCTCTCGCTCGTTGGCAGTCTGAATGACGACGAAGCCATCGACGGCATACTCGTTCAGCTCCCTCTGCCGAAGCACCTTGACGAAAAGGCCGTCATCGCCGCGATCGCCCCCGAAAAGGACGTTGATGCCTTCCACGAAACAAGCGTCGGCAAGCTCATGCTCGGAGAAAAAGGCTTTCTTCCCTGCACGCCTGCAGGCATAATGGAGCTTCTCTCCGCATATTCCATTGATCCGGAAGGCAAGGAGTGCGTCGTTGTCGGCAGAAGCAATATCGTCGGAAAGCCGATGGCGATGCTGCTTTTACACGCAAACGGCACGGTCACGGTCGCCCATTCGCGCACAAAAAACCTTGCCGAAGTCACCCGCCGCGCCGATATTCTTGTCGTTGCCGTCGGCAAGGCGGGATTCATCACGGCAGACATGGTGAAGGAAGGAGCAGTCGTCATTGACGTCGGTATGAACCGCGATGACAACGGCAAGCTGTGCGGAGACGTTGACTTCGAAAGGGTTGCCGAAAAGACCTCGTTTATCACGCCCGTCCCGGGCGGCGTCGGTCCGATGACGATCACCATGCTTCTCAAAAACACCCTCTACGCCGCAGAGAACCGTAAAAGCCGCGAATAGCTTCCTACAAAACGAAGGCCTTCCGCCTTCGTTTTTTTGTTGCGTCAAAGCTCCTCCGAAGGTCAAACGCCGTCTCATCCTTTCAACAACGCACTTTTGTCGGGATTCGGTATTTTCATACATATCGCGTTCTTTTTTCCTCTTGCCTATTTACTTTCCTTCCGAAATGGTGTATACTATAGGGGGTAATGGATAAAAAAGGCATCCCGACCCGTCAAACAACTGTTTTGCCGTCACTCTGCCGTGACGGCTGTAGCGTTTTCACAGCTTTCGTTAGTCATCCGGAGGTAATTATGACAACAGCAGCACTCGCCGTCAGCTTTGAAAGCATCGGCAACATCGTTTCCATTGTCGCCATCGTTTTGAACGTCCTTTTCGTTCTGCTCGTCGCGATCGGTATTCTTCTCGGCATCAAGCGCGGACTGCTCCATTCTCTGCTCCGTCTGTCTGCCGTCATCCTCGCCGCCTGTCTTTCTCTCGCAGGTACGTTTGCCCTGCGCGGCATTGCGGCGAATCTCTTTTCGCGTTTGACCGACATGCTCATGTCGTCCGAAGCGACAGCCGAGATCGCAAGCGTGATCAATTCAAGCCCGACGCTCACCGAATTTATCGAAGCACTCCCCGCCGCACTGGCAGGGCCCTTCGTCTTCTTCGTGCTTTTCATCTTCCTCAATCTGATCACCTACATCGTGTATAAGATCCTGAAACACATAACCGCCCTCGGCAAGAAACTGCTTCCGAAAAAGCTCTTCGGTAAATTGCAGATCGGTACCGTTCTCGGTGCTCTTGTCAGCGGCGTAGCAAGCTTCTTGATCGCATGCTGCTTCTTCATCCCCTTTTCGGGCTACTTCTCGCTTGCAGGCGACGTCGTTGCCGAACTCAAGTCGGTTGAAGAGCTTGACGAGGAGCTTATCGAAACAGTGAACGAGGCTGACGATTCGGTCCTTATGCCGCTGAACAACACCTTCGCCTTCAAGACAACGAATGCCATTCTCGGTGCACCGGTTTTCGATACCCTGACCACCTGCCGTATCGCAGGTGACAAGGTCGTCATTCAGAAGGAAATTGCCTATATCGCCGAAACCTACACGACGGTCAAGCCGCTGATCGATGTTGAATTTGACTTTGCTCGCTTCGAGCAGCCGCATGCAGACGCGCTCCGTAAATTTGCCGCCGATTTCAACCACTCTACGCTGATCCCACACATCGTTGCCGAGATCATTCCGGCGGCAGCCACCGCCTGGACCGATAACAAGGCCTTCTTCGGCATCGATAATCCGCTTGCCGACACGCCCGAAACACTCCGGCCGCTTCTCAATGACGTATTCACTATTCTTGAAACGACCACCTACGAAACGCTGCAGGGCGACCTCGTGACGGTTGCTGAGCTTCTTGCCAGCATGGCGGAATCCGGTACCTTTACTCTCCTCGGTGACAATGTCAACGCAAGAGACATCGTACTGTCGCTCTCTCAGCCGGGGCTTATTTCGAGTCTGATCGATACTCTTTATGAAAATGACCGCATGCGGATCCTCATTGCCGATCTTGCCAACCTCGGCTTCGATGCCATCGGCGATTCGCTCTCCATCCCCGAGACAGACGAGGCTGTCCGTGCTGACCTCACCGTAGCCCTCAACGAAGAGATCAAAAAGATTGAGACGGTTGAAGGCTACGAAAACAAGGTGACTGCCCTGACGAGAGGCATCGACCACGTCTTCACCCTCTACGGTGTTGAGGCTGACGACGACGAGATCAGTCTTTACGCCGAATGCATCGTCAGTGTTGGCCCGATCTCGGGTGCCAACGCCACCGAAACAGTCGAAGAATACTTCTCGATCATCAGCTCCTCGCTGAATCGGACTGTCACCGCCGCGACAAACGACGGCGCTGCCGTCTACCTCTCCTCAAGCGGCTTTACAAACGAGAACCTCGAAAGAGCGATCAACAACTACCTTCAGGACCATGCCGACGCAACCTCCGCCATCACGCTGGCGGACGGCGTCGCAGGCAATACTGCACTTAACCACGCCATCGTGACACAGCAGGATATAATCCTCACCTCACAGGAGCTTTTCAACGTACCCGAAGAGGCCTTCAAGAAGCAGTCCAAGGCACTTGAAAACGTTCTCATTATCATCGGCGCTTCACTCAATATCGCTGAGGACGGCTCGATCAGCTTTGACTTCCAGAGCCTTGATACCGAAGCCCTCTCCGCCGCCCTTCACGAACTTGCTGACACACGTTGGGACGAATCCGGCAACGAGCTTCATAACTTCTCGGGTGCGATCACCAATCTCGTCAAGAGCGCGCTTCAGTCGGTCGGCATCGACGCTGTAGCTGCAAGCAATCTGGTCAACCATATGCTGCAGAGCAAGCCTGCCGAAGGCGAGGAAAAGAGCAAGGATACCCTCTCCACCGCCTTCGTCGTTCTCGACATTATGGGCAAGGAGACCACCACCAATGAGGATATCAAGGGTGCTATCGACGTACTCGTCAAGAACCTTGACAGCGAATCCGCCACGGTCATTGCCGACTGCATCTCGACGGGACTTCTCGATCAATTTTCAAACGACCTCGGTGCCGAGCGCATTGACTCTCTCGTCAGCGTCACGCACGACATGATCGAAAACTTCGGCGCACATGCCGATGAGCTTTCCGAGGAACAGCTTGAAGCAGAGGCAGCTTACATGCAGACCATCTTCGAGCTGAGCATGAGCGCAGGCGAGCTTAAGGCAGATAACCTCTTCAACACCGAAGAAAACGGCGAAGCCGCGCTTGGCAAGACCGCCGAGGAATTTCTTGAATGCGTTACCCACTCGATCATCATTTCCGAGACCTTCATCGATCACGCGGATGACCTTGAGATAGCCATCAACGACAAAATGTCGGATAGCGACAAGACCGCCCTTCTTAACGCAATGGAAGCAGACGATACCCTCACCGATGAACTGAAAGCATCCCTCATGCAGGCGTTCTCACTCGGCACGATTGGCGAATAAAGAAGAAACGCTCATTCAAAAATAACAAAAAAAATAAGGGGAAATTGTCAGAAAGTACTTGACAAGTTCCCCTTTATTCTATATAATAGATCCTGCCGCATAACGTCAAGGCCCGAAAAAAGGTAAAACCTTGCCTGACTTAGCGAGTCTTGCATCCGTGTGATGCTTTATGAAAGTGAGGTGCTTTTCGTGTACGCAATTATCGTTACCGGCGGAAAGCAGTACAAAGTCAACGAAGGCGACATCGTCTTCATCGAAAAACTTGATGCTGCCGAAGGCGACACCGTTACCTTCGACAAGGTTCTTTCCGTATCCCGTGAAGAGGGCGACTTTACCGTAGGCGCTCCCTACGTTGCAGGTGCAACCGTTACCGCAACCGTAGTGAAGAACGGCAAGGGCAAGAAGATCCACGTTCTCAAGTACAAGGCTAAGAAGAACGAGAAGAAGAAGATCGGTCACAGACAGCCTTATACCAAGGTACAGATCCAGACCATTTCCCTTTAATGATCCAATCGCATGACTAAGTTCGTTTTTTACAAACGTGACGGCGTTTATTACGGCTTCAAGGAAACCGGTCATACGGGCTTTGGCGAAGAAGGAGAAGATATTCTCTGCGCCGCCCTTTCGGCCATGACCATGCTGCTGATCAACGCCATCGAGGTATCCTTTGCCTCGGACGTCGAATATACGATCGACGATGCTTCGGCAGATATCACCTTCTTTGCAAGAGGCGCGCTTTCCGAGTTTGAAAGCGACGACCAAAAGCGTTATGCCGTGGCAGGCATCATGTATGCCTTCTACTTGCAGATCAACGATCTTCTTGAAGAGTATTACGATTATATCGATATCACCGAAGTGGAAGAATAAGGAAAAATACGTTACGGAGGAATTACTTGTATGTTGAGAATCAGTTTGCAATTCTTTGCTCACAAAAAAGGTGTCGGTTCTACGAAGAACGGCAGAGATTCTGAGTCGAAGCGTCTTGGTGTCAAGAAGGCTGACGGCGCAGCAGTCGTTGCAGGCAACATCATCGTAAGACAGAGAGGCACTCACATCCATCCCGGCAAGAATGTCGGCAAGGGCTCTGACGATACTCTCTTTGCTCTCATCGACGGAACCGTTAAGTTCGAGCATCAGACGAAGGACAGAAAGCGCGTCAGCGTTTACCCTGCAGAATAAGCTTTCAATTGACTTAAAAAGATCCCTCAGCCCCGGCTGTGGGATCTTTTTGCATAAAGTACGGCAAATCACGCACACTAAAGGAGCAAGGTATTCCTTGCAAACGTATTTATTGAAAGGAAGCTTCCCATGAACGAATCCTCCTGCTGCAGAGGCTCCGCCTCGAACGCCAACAAAAGCATCGAATGTACGGTTACTCAGTGCAAGCATCACGCTGAAAAAGAAAACTACTGCTCACTGAAAAAGATCCAGGTCGGCACGCACGAAGCCAATCCCACCGTTCCCTCCTGCACCGACTGCAACTCCTTCGCCGTCAAATAAAGCGAAAAGGCCCCGTCTTCAAGGACGGGGTCTTTTCAATAGCCGTCAGCGATTGGCGGCAACGGAGCAAAGCACGAAAAAGGCGAGCTGCAGGATAAACGCCATCGGCACGAGGATCTTGAACTTGGTATGCTTGGTCTTGTGACGGAAAACGTACATACCGAGCAGCGCGCCTACACCGCCAAACGCCCAGGCAAAGCCGATCAGGGTTGCCTCGGGGATGCGCCACGCGCCTTTTTTTGCCTTCGCTTTATCGGCGGCATAGGTAAACATCGTCACGAGATTCCAGACAAGAAGGATCGAGGCGATGATGAGAAAATAGCGTTCAATGAAAATACCGCAAGCAGTGAAGAAATTCATTATTTTCTCCTTTACTGAACGAAGCCGATCTTCTTACAGACCTTACGAAGCGTCTTCATTGCCATATAGGAAGCGGCATCGGCACCCTGCTTCATGATCGATTCAAGATAGCCCTTATCTGCCATAAGGCGAGTATATTCTGCCTGCAGGGGTGCAAGGCCGTCGGCAACCGCTTCGCCTACTGCGAGCTTGAATTCACCGTAGCCCTTGCCCTCAAACTCCTTTTCGATCTCGGCGTGCGTTTTGCCGGTAAAGCAGGAATAGATGTTCATCAGATTGTTGATGCCGTGCTTGCCTTCCGCGTAACAAACGACGGTGTCCGAATCGGTGACGGCGCGCTTGAACTTGCGCATCAGCTCGTCACGGCTGTCAAGAATACGCACCGAGCCCGCGTCGGTATCCGACTTACTCATCTTCTTGTCCGGCTCGGAGAGGGACATGATCTTTGCACCCGCCTTGGGAATAAAGCCCTCGGGGATCTTGAAAACGTCACCGTAGATGCCGTTGAAGCGCGTGGCAATATCGCGTGAAAGCTCCAGATGCTGCTTTTGATCCTGACCGACGGGTACGAGGTCAGTCTGGTAGAGGAGGATATCCGCCGCCATCAGCGAGGGATAGGTGAAAAGTCCTGCGTTGATATTGTCAGCGTTCTTTGCAGACTTATCCTTGAACTGCGTCATACGCGAAAGCTCACCGAACATGGTATAGCAATCAAGGATCCAACCGAGCTGTGCGTGCGCAGGAACATGCGACTGCACGAAGAGCGTGCACTTGGAGGGATCGATGCCTGCGGCAAGATAGAGCGCCAAAAGCTCGTAAGTGTGACGGCGAAGCTCCGCAGGCACCTGTCTTACCGTAATAGCGTGCATATCCACCACGCAGTAGATGCAGTTGTAGGTGTCCTGGAATGAGAGCCAGTTCTTGATCGCGCCAAGATAGTTGCCGAGCGTCAGATTGCCGCTTGGCTGAATGCCGGAAAAGATCGTAGGCTTTTTCGCCTGCTCGTTAGTGTTCAAAACAACGTCTGCCATAATTTATTTCTACCTTTTTGTATATACTCATTGATTCATTTCCTTGACCAGCTCGCTGAGGATCTTAACGCCTTCCACAATCTGCTCGTCGGTAGGCGTGGCGTAGGTCAGGCGGAAGGACCGCGAAGGGGCTGTCTCGTCGGCGTTAAAAGCCGTGCCGGGAACGACAGCAACGAAACGTTCAAGCGCTTTTTGGACGAAGGCGGTAAGCTCAATACCCTCGGGAAGCGTACACCAGAGAAAAAGACCGCCCTCGGGATGGGTATAGGTCACGCAGTCGGGCATATACTCTTCAAGCGCCTTCAACATGATACCGGATTTTCTTTTGTAGATGGCGCGTATGCCTTCGATATGTGCATCAAGATCATAGCGCTCGATATAAGCAGCGGAGAGCATCTGGAAGAATTGGTTGGTGTGTACGTCCTCCACCTGCTTTGCCACCACGATCTTCTGCGCGATCGCATCGGGCGCGGAGAGGAAGCCCACGCGCATACCCGCAGAAAGGACCTTGGAAAACGAGCCACAGTAAACGACGATGCCTTCGGTATCAAGCGACTTGAGCGTGGGGATCTCTTCACCATCAAAGCGAAGCTCGCCGTAGGGATTGTCCTCAATGATGATCAGCGAATACTTTTTGGCAATCTCGTAGATCGCCTTTCTCTTTTCAAGCGAGGTGGTGATGCCTGCGGGATTGTGGAAGGTAGGGATGAGATAGATGAGCTTTGCCCTCGGATTCTCACGGCAGGTCTTCTCAAGCGCCTCAATATTCATACCGTCCGATTCAAGAGGCACACCGACCACACGCGCCCCATTTGAGCGAAAAGCGTTAAGCGCACCGATAAAGGAGGGATTCTCGCAGATAACAACGTCGCCCTCGTTGCACATGACCTTACAGGTCAGCTCAATGCCCTGCTGACCGCCCGACACAATGAGAAGCGTATTCTTGTCTTTGTCACAGCCAAACCTTTGTGCAAGGCGTTCTTCAAGCATTTTGCGAAGAGGGGGATAGCCCTCGGTAATACCGTACTGCAATGCCTTGGTGGCATCCTTTTCAAGGATCTCGGCGGCAAGTGTCGCAAATTCCTTTGCGGGAAAGGATTCAGCCGCAGGGTTACCTGCCGCAAAAGCGATGATACGGGGGTCGGTCAGGCTTTTGAAGATCTCACGGATCGCCGAGGGCTTCATGACCTTGAGTTTGTCGGAAACGTTGTATTCCATACGAAAAACACCGCCTTTCTTATCTGAACGAGGATATACATTGTATTTTAGCACTTCCCTTTGAATATTTCAATAGATAAAGCGAAAAATACTTGAAAAAGAAGCAAAAATGTGCTAACATAGTAGGTAATATCCCGTCTGGACAAGGCGGTCGACCCCTGAAAGGAAGCTATCCGTTATGTTTGATCACGAGAAAAACTACTCACCTCTTCAGGAAGAAGAGGCTGACAGCACGGCAAAAGCCAACGAACGGCAAAAGGACGCGGCAGACGCCGCAAAGACGCGCATCGCTGACCGCGAGACCTACGAGCGCGGCGAGGTCGGTGTCTCTCACCCCCACGAGGAAAAAGATACCGCTTATATGGACGAAAAACCGCCGAAGGTCTCGGTCATAGCCATACTGAAATACATCGGAGCGGCGGTCATCATTTTCGTTTTTGCGCTTCTCTTCTACCGTATCTGCGCACAGAGGGAGGACTTCTCCGACAAGTTCGTCTGGACAGAGGAGGCCATTGCCGTTTATCAGGAAACAGGCTCTCTCACGGTATGGACGCAGAACATGTCGAGCTTTACCTTAACTCTGGAGCGCGATGAGAACAACCTCCCGACCTACACCTATCAGTATATCTATTCTCCCTACAGTGAGCAGGATGCTGACGATCCCGAGAACACGAATAATCCGCGTAACGCCTTTGAGGGCGTCTTCTTCGTCAGCGATCCGATGTATATTGAGGAGACCGAGCAGCTGATCGTCACGTTGCGCGTCAACCGCACGGCAGACGATTGCCTGATCGATCACTACAATCTCTCCTACGTCCCCTCGAAGAAGGACTTTATCTTCACCTTGACCGATGGGCTGACCACCTATGCCGATTACAGCTATATCACCTTTGAAAAGAACAGCTACTTCTACTACCGCCTCGTCTTCGATAATATTCCCTATTCCTATGCAAAGAGCTACGAGGGCGTGACGGAAAACGATATCGTCGAATTAAGTCTCAACGTCTATTACGGCAAGCTTTTCCACGAAAGCAGTCCCATTGCCATCATCACGGTTGCCAACAACATGATCGTCGGCGATGCATACAAGATCAAAAAGGCGCTCCCCGCCGAGCTCCCCGCCGACCTCACCAAGGGCTACGAGTGGGTGCCTACCGATGAGGAATAACAAAGAAAAACGCAAATAAGGATAATAATGTATGAAACTCTCCCCCAACGAAACGACTCTGGCGTACCGCTGCCCCCATTGCGGTGCAACCGTCTTCAGCCTCGTCGGCATCTTTGCCCTTTCCGGCGATATGCTCAAGCTCCGTTGCTCCTGCGGTAAAAGCGAGACGGTCATCACCTATACGAGTGATAAGAAGCTCCGCCTTGCCATCCCCTGCATTGCCTGCCCCAAGCCCCACTATTTCACGCTCGGACAGAACAGCTTCTTTTCAAGGGAAAGCGGCGTTTTCCGCCTGCCCTGCCCCTACTCCGCGATCGACATCTGCTTCATCGGTCAGAAGGACGCCGTCACGGCGGCGGTGGAAAAGGCAGACGAAGAGCTGCTTGCCATGATGAAAGAGGCGGGTATGGAAGACCTTTCCCTCATGCGCGGTGAAGAGACGGAAGAGGATGAGCTTCGTTCCGAGAATCCGCTTCTTGAGGACGTTGTCTTTTTCACACTGAAGGATCTTGAGGCAGAGGACGCGATCCACTGCAACTGCCGTGAGGAACGGGGCGAATATACCTACCGTCTGCACCACGGAAGAGTGACGGTGGAATGCGAAAAATGCCACGCCATGGCAACCTTGCCCATGTCAGGCGTCAACTCAGCCGACAGCTTTCTGGAGATCACCCACCTCACGCTTGAATAATAATTCTCTGTCACCAAATAAGACCTCCCTCATAAGATGATACAGGAAGGCAACGCCTTACCGATCAATGAATCAATTCGGAGGTTTCTTATGAACTGTCTCTGCCGTCTTTTTGATGACTCCACTCTGTGGCTCATCATCATCGCCGTTATCCTTTTCTCTTCTTTCTGCAACGGTTGCGGCAACGGTTGCGGCTACGGTTGCGGTACAAACTCCGTCAACAACGGTTGCGGATGCTCCTGCGGCTAAACCGATATCGGCTTTTGTCTCTTTTGGCTGTCTGTCCTATGGGCAGACAGCCAAATTTTTGTCGCAAATGCCAAAAGGAGATATTTACATAATAAAAAACGAAAAAAGACTTGATTTTTGTACCGTTTTGTATTAATATATATCTGTATGCTGTTTCAATGAAGCTCATTCCCGAAGCGGCAATACGGATTATGAAAGCGAACGGCAAGCTGCTTTTTTGCTTGCTGATTGAAGGAGAAGCGGATATGCGTAATTTCAGAAGAATCGGTGTGTTAACCTCGGGCGGCGATGCCCCCGGTATGAACGCGGCAATCAGAGCAGTTACGAGATATGCTCTTGCAGGCGGCGTCGAGGTCTTCGGTATTTATGAAGGATATAAAGGCTTGATGGCGGGCAATATGAAGCTCTTCAAGGAGAGCGACGTGTCCAACATCATTAACCGCGGCGGAACGATCCTCTATTCAGCGAGAAGTGACGAATTCCGTCTTGAGGAAGGTCTGCAGAAGGCGATCAAGACCTGCCGCGATAACGACATCGACGGTATCATCGCCATCGGTGGCGACGGCACCTTCCGCGGTGCAACCGACCTCACCGCAAGAGGTCTTCCCTGCATCGGTATTCCCGGCACGATCGATAACGATATTACCGCTACCGAATACACCATCGGTTGCGATACTGCCATGAACACGACGCTCGAAATGGTTGACAGACTTCGCGACACCTGTGAATCGCACGCACGTTGCAACGTCGTTGAGGTCATGGGCAGAAACGCAGGCTATATTCCCCTGCACGCAGGCGTCGCCGTCGGCGCGTCGGCGATCCTCATTCCCGAGATCCGTTTCAACGAGGACGAGATCATCGAGAAGCTCATGAGATCAAAGGAATACGGCAAGCGTAATTTCATCATTCTGATCTCCGAAGGTCTTGGCAGCTACGGCGAAGGTCTTTCCCGCCGCATCGAAGAGCGTACCGGTGTCGAAACGCGTTTTGCTCGCCTTGCACACGTCGTAAGAGGTGGCTCGCCCACCCTGCGTGACCGTGTGACTGCCTCCGAAATGGGTGTGGAAGCCGTCAAATTGCTCCTCGCAGGCAAGAGTAACCGCGTCGTCTGCCAGAGAAGCAATCGCATCGTCGACCTGGACATCCACTACGCACTTACCCTCGACAGAATGTACAAAGGCAAGCTGAAGCCCGAGGAACTCGAGCCCTACAGCGAAAAGGAGATCAAGGAAATGCGTGATTTCTGCGCTAAGAAGCGCGCCGAAATGGAACGCATTTACAAGATCAATCTTGACATTTGCAAGTAATCGATACCACCAAAAGACCTTTGCAGACGCAAAGGTCTTTTCTTTTCATTTTTCCTTACTTTCGTCATTTTTTCTAATTTTTTCAAAAAAATGGATAAAAAAGAAAATAACTTACGAAAAAGTATTGAAATACGTTCTCCGATATGCTGAAATATTCCTGTCACACAAACCGAATCATCGGAAGCAGGGGTAGACTCTTAAAAGGGCAATACCCTTTGTTTGCTATACATAAATTCCCTGAATTCGCTAAAAAGCAGGCTCCATGGAATTTGTGTATAGAGAGTTTTTTCCCTGTTCCGATTCGTTTGTGTGACAACAACCGGAGTTTGCTTTTCAATGCGTACAACTTCGGTTGTGCGCATTTTTTTATTTTGGAGGAGGATATGACTATGGCTATCGTACCGGTGGGAAGCAACGCCCTGACCAAACCACAGATGATCAACTTCGTTCACGACGTGAAGGAGCTGGAGGTAAAAGCATTTACATTGGAACAAACCGCCCAACAGTTACGCGAGGAAGCGGATAAGATTGAGGAAAATGCAAACAGACTTATTCCGCAAGCGGAGCGTAAAAGGGACCAGCAGAAAAAAGAGGTTGATGCGGCGAGAGAAAATAGAAAAGATTGGACTCGGAAACGATATTGCAAAGAGTATCGGAATAAATATAATCCGATGAAAAAACACCACAAAGCTCTTTGTATAATTTATTGGCTTCTTTCCTTAATCGCAACCATAACGCTCATGAGAGTGAGTTGGTCATCAGACGGGGCTCTTGTGGCGGTATATGGCACACCTATTATCAGCATTATTGTATATTATATCATCGTCTGGATGGCTACCCAACCCCAATTAGTGAAGACGTATCCGCAAAAGGTGAATGAATTAGAGGAAAAAATCCGGGCGGAAGAAAAGCTTTTACAGGATGCGGAAGCTGCTATCGGTATTGCAGCAAAAGAACGGGGTAACGAATTGGCAAAAGTAGACGCCCTTCGAACTCATGCAGACGAGCTTGTCACAAAGGCAAATGAAATCCATGAGCAGCTTGACAAGCTATATGCCCTCAACGTCGTGCCGCCCAGCTATCGTCGGCTTATATGTGTGGTGCTGATTGATGATGTCTTTGCAAATGACAAAGCGGATACGATGCGCGAAGCCGTCCTTCTGTGTGATAAGGAAATAAAGCATACCGAGGTAATGGAAGCTTTTCGCGATCTGGCTGAAGCGATGCGAGGCATTCGTTCTACTTTAGAAAGTATTAACCGCAATATTTCTATGATGAGTCAGGACGTGTACCAAATGGTAGAATTGCAATGGCAGCAACTTTCCGAGACTCAAAGCGCGCGGTATGCCACCGAAGCGGTGCAAGAAAGCGTGGAAAGTCTCCGCCGTTGGGGAGAAATTAAATTTAACAACTAACACAAGTAACAAGCCCCGATGGAATCTCTTTTAGGACCTGCTAAGATTCCCTTGCTTTGGCGTGGATGGAGAATCGGAATCCTTCCTAACGCCCCGTCGAGCTTACAAAAGCGAATACCCTCCCCCGAAATCCTTCGGGGGATTTTTCTTTCCCCACCCTCCTCACAATTCCATTTGACAAATCCCTCCAACTATGCTATCATAAAGATATTACTACAAAAAAGAGGCAGATTATGTTAACAACTACCTACTCCGCGGCGCTGTTCGGCGTGGACGGCATCCCCGTCACCATTGAGACGAAATTCGACGACAAGCTACCGAAGTACGAGGTGGTGGGTCTGCCCGACAACTCGGTCAAGGAATCCAACGAGCGCATCTATAACGCCATCGTTTCCAGCGGCTTCAAATTCCCCTACGGCTCTATCGTCATCAATCTCGCCCCCGCAGACATCAAGAAGACCGGTTCTTCCTTTGACCTCGCCATGCTGGTCGGCATTATGAGCGCAGGACGCCTGATCAGGACTGACGTCTCGGACAAATGCTTTCTCGGTGAATTATCGCTCTCAGGAGACGTGCGCGTGGTGCGCGGCGTCCTTTGTATGACGATCGCCGCTGCCAGAAACGGCATCAAAAAGGTCTACGTGCCTGCCGTCAATGCTGCAGAGGCGTCTGCCGTTGAAGGCATCGAGGTATACGGCGTCAGAAACGTCGCCGAGCTGGTTGCCATGCTGAACGGCTTAACTGAAGCCAAACCAACCGTCTTTGACCGCGAAGCCATGCTTCGCGACATCAAAGGAGGCGATGCGCGCCTCGATTTTGCCGATGTCAAGGGACAGGAGCGCGCCAAGCGCGCCATTGAGATCGCCGCGGCAGGCGGTCACAACATTCTCCTGATCGGCCCTCCGGGCACGGGCAAATCGATGCTTGCCAAGCGCATACCCTCGATCCTGCCCGAAATGACCTTTTCCGAGGCCATTGAAGCAACCCAGATCCACTCGATCGCAGGCACGCTTCCCGCAGGCAAGTCGCTTCTCACCTCTCGCCCCTTCCGTTCACCCCACCACACGATGTCCTCCGCCGCGCTTTCGGGCGGCGGCTCGATTCCCGTTCCGGGTGAGGTCTCACTCGCGCATAACGGCGTTCTGTTCCTTGACGAGCTCCCCGAATTTTCAAAGGCTGTCACCGAAACGCTTCGCCAGCCTCTTGAAGACGGCTCGATCACCATCAGCCGCGCGATGGGACGCTTCCGCTTCCCTTCAAGCTTCATGCTCGTCTGCGCCATGAATCCCTGCCGTTGCGGCTATTACGGCCACCCCACACGTCCCTGCACCTGCAAGCCGCTTGACATCCAAAAGTATATGTCGAAGATATCAGGGCCGCTTCTTGACCGTATCGACATTCAGATCGAAGTCCCCTCCCTCTCCTATAACGACCTTGCCGATGCCTCTCCCGCCGAGTCTTCCGAAAAGATCCGCACGCGCGTCAACGCCGCACGCGCCTTTGCGCGCGAGCGCTTTGAGAAGGACGGGCTTTCACTCTATTCCAACTCTGCCATGACCGCCCCCGACATCCGCAAATACTGCGCGCTGGACGAAAGTGCCGCCGCGCTTCTGCGCGCCGCCTTTGACACGATGGGGCTTTCTGCACGCGGTCACGACCGCATTCTCCGCGTTGCCCGCACGATTGCCGACCTCGCTTCAAGCGAGACGATTACTGCCGCACACGTTGCGGAAGCCATTCAGCTTCGCTCTCTTGACAGAAAATACTGGTAAGAGAAGAAAGGATCGCCATGAAATTTACAATCCGCAATCCGCTTGACGAAAATTGGTACGCCGACCCTGAGGCGCGCTTTTATAACGGCAAATACTATATCTACGTCACGCATTCCCTTCCCTACGACAGACAGCATAACCACACCTGCTTCATCTCCGAGGATCTCACCCACTGGGAGAAGCAAGAGAATATCATTGATATGTCGGGCTTTCCTTGGGCAGTGCGCGCGGTATGGGCGCCCACCGTTGAAGAAAGAAACGGTAAATACTACTATATTTTCGCCACCAACGATATCCACGAGGACGGCGAGGCAGGCGGTCTTGAGATCGCCGTGGCAGACTCGCCCGAAGGACCCTTCAGAGCGCTTCTCGATAAGCCCCTCATCAATCATTTTTATCACGGTGCACAGCCGATCGACGCCCACCTGTTCAAGGATGACGATGGCACCATGTACCTCTACTACGGAGGTTGGGGACATTGCAACGTAGCGAAAATGACCGAGGATATGACAGGCTTTATCCCCTTTGAGGATGGCGAGATCTTTAAGGAGATCACACCACCCGACTACGTGGAAGGCCCTTGTATGATGAAACGCGGCGACAAATACCACTTTATGTGGTCGGCAGGTGGCTGGGGGAACGGTACCTACCGCGTGAATACCGCCATCTCGGACACCCCCTTCGGTCCCTTCACCGCCCATCACACGATCCTCTCTACAGGCGACAGCAAGATCGCCAACGGCCCGGGGCACAACGGCTTCCTCTATCTTGCCGAGGACGATCAATACCTGATGGTCTATCACCGTCACCGCCCGGACCTTCGCGACGCCAACGCGCGTTTTCTCTGTATCGACCGTCTCGATATCGATGAAAACGACAACCTACTCCCTGTCACAATGACAAATGAGTGGCATTACGAAGGCTGATTAACGACAAAACCGCCCACAAGCCGTTTGGCTTGCGGGCGGTTTTTCAGGACACACGGTATATCAGACCTTATTTCTTGCCTGCGCCTTCAGGCGATCCTGCGTGTTGAGGATAGACTTGCGAAGGCGGATGCTCTTGGGCGTCACTTCAATCAGCTCGTCGGGCGCGATAAATTCGATCGCCTCTTCAAGACCGAGAATGCGGGGCGGTGTCAGGATCAGCTTTTCGTCCGCACCTGTCGAACGAACGGCTGTGAGATGCTTCATCTTGCAAGGATTGACCACGATATCACCCTGCTTGGGATTCTCGCCCACGATCATGCCCTCGTAGACAGGCGTCTGCACCCCAATGAAGAGCGCACCTCTGTCCTGCACGTTATAAAGACCGTAGGACGTGGTCTCACCCTTTTCCGAAGCAACGAGAGAGCCTGTGTAGCGTGCAACGATGTCTCCCTTATAAGGTGCATAGCATTCGAAGGTGGTGTTGATAATACCCTCACCGCGCGTATCGGTCATAAATTTACTTCTGTAACCGAAGAGACAGCGCGTGGGAATGAGATATTCAATACGCATGCGGCTTCCGTGAAGCTCCATTTTTTCAAGATCCGCACGGCGTGCGCCGAGCTTTTCGATCACAGCGCCCGTATGCTCCTCGGCAACGTCGATATAGACGCGCTCGATAGGCTCACACTTCACACCGTCGATCTCCTTAAAGATCACGCGGGGCGCTGAAACTGCCAGCTCATAGCCCTCGCGGCGCATGTTTTCAATGAGGATCGAAAGGTGCATTTCGCCTCTGCCGCACACCTTGAAGCTGTCAGTCGTCTCGCCGTCCGAAACGCGGAGAGAGACGTCCTTCAGAAGCTCGCCGTAAAGACGGTCACGGATCTGACGTGAGGTCACGAATTTGCCTTCCTTACCGGCAAAGGGACTGTTATTGACCATAAAGGTCATTTCGAGCGTCGGCTCGCTGATCTTCACGAAGGGTACGGGATCGGGGGCGTCCACGGCGCAGACCGTGTCACCGATCGAAATATCTTCAGCACCGGAGAAGCAAACGATATCACCGGGCTTTGCTTCCTCACAGTTAACGCGCTTGAGACCGTCAAACTGATAGAGCGAAACGATCCTCGTCTTCTTCTTGTAAGCGGGATTGTGGTAGTTGCACATCATCACGTCACTGCCGACCTTGACAATGCCGTTTTCCACGCGGCCGATACCGATCCTGCCGACGTAATCGTTATAGTCGATCGAGGAAACGAGCAGCTGCAAGGGAGCTGCTTCGTCACCCTCAGGCGCGGGAATATAGTCAAGAATGGTGTCAAGCAAGGGGCGAAGATCGGTGCCTGCCTCATCCGGGGAATAGGATGCAGTGCCTGCTCTTCCCGAACAGAAGAGCATAGGACTGTCAAGCTGTTCGTCGGTTGCATCCAGATCCATCAAAAGCTCAAGCACTTCATCGACGACCTCATGGATGCGCGCATCGGGCTTGTCGATCTTATTCACGACGACGATCACGCGATGATTCAGTTCAAGCGCTTTCTGCAGCACAAAGCGCGTCTGGGGCATAGGGCCTTCCGCCGCGTCAACGAGCAAAAGAACGCCGCTGACCATCTTCAGAATACGCTCGACCTCGCCGCCGAAGTCGGC
>CAZYFC010000004.1:0-26652 GCA_964646715.1 uncultured Lachnospiraceae bacterium | reverse complement strand
CCATTGCCGTTCTCAACGTGCCGATCGAGGAGGCATCGCGCTTCGGTATCATGAACACGGAGGAAAACGGCAGGATCTACGAATTTGAAGAGAAGCCCAAGCAGCCCAAGAGCACGAAGGCCTCGATGGGCATCTATCTCTTCAACTATCAGAAGCTGAAGCACTATCTTATCGACGACGAGCACACCGAAGGCTCGTCCAACGACTTCGGCAAGAACATCATTCCCAACATGCTCTCAGCAGGCGAAAAGATGTACGCCTATCCCTTCGTCGGCTATTGGAAGGACGTCGGCACGATCTCCTCACTCTGGGAAGCGAACATGGATCTTCTCGGTGAAAGCCCCGCCTTCAATCTGCATGACCGCGCATGGCGCATCTTCTCGCGCACCTCGGCACAGCCCGCGCAGTTCATCGGCTCGTCTGCCGTTACCGACAACGCCATCATTTCGGAGGGCTGTGAGATACTCGGCACAGTCATGAACTCGGTCCTCTTCAACGGCGTTACGGTCGAAGCAGGTGCCACGGTCCGAAATTCAGTCATTATGGGCGGCGTCACGGTCAAAGCGGGCGCTATTGTCGATAACGTCATCATCGCCGAAAACACCACGGTCGGTGCAGGCACATCGGTTGGTGACGGACAGAAGCCCGGCAGTAATATCACGGTGCTGGGAAGCGGTCTTGACCTGCCTGCGGGCATGAAGATCGACGGTGGACTGCTCGTCAACGCCGCCACGCTTTCCGAACTCGTTTAACAGGAGGTCAACGACATGGCTACTGCAGGAATTATCTTCTCGAATCTCCACGATCTTTCGATTGCTGATCTGACAAGAAAGCGCACGATGGCGTCAGTTCCCTTCGGCTGTCGCTACCGCCTCATCGACTTCGCCCTTTCCAATATGGTCAATTCAGGCATCAGTGACATCAACGTCATCACGCATAACAACTACCGTTCTCTCATGGACCATCTGGGAAGCGGTAAGGACTGGGACCTTGCAAGACGCGCAGGCGGTCTCAAGGTGCTGCCCCCCTTTATCACCGCGTATAACGGTGGCACGGGACTCTACACCTCACGTCTTGAAGCGCTCAAAAGCATTCAGGGTGTTATCGCAGGCCTTGCTCAGGACACGATCGTGCTTTCCGACTGCGATGCGATCTGCAACATTGACCTGCGCGAGATGATCAAATATCACAACAGCGAAAACGCCGACATCACCTACGCGATCAAAAAGCTGAGCCTCACCTCGCAGGGCTCGGAAAACTACAATATCATCTATTCTGACAGCGACAACAACATCACCGATATCGTCTCCCACAGAAAGGATAAGCCGGGCGAATACGACGTAGCGATCAACATCATCGTCGCGAAGAAGCAGTATCTTCTAAGCGCGCTTCTTGACGCTTCGGCACACGCTTACAAAAACTTTACGCTTGATCTCGTGGCAAGAAGCATCGGCAGACACACCTTCAAGGTCTACCGTTACGACGGCTTTTACGCCAACGTCACTTCAATGGAGGATTACTACGCGATCAATATGTCCCTGCTCGATCCCGCCAACCGCGAAGCCCTCTTCAAGGTCAAGGAGCGCCCGATCTACACGAAGGTCAGAAACTCCGCGCCCACGAAATACGTTGGTGACTGCAAGGTGGTCAATTCACTGATCGCAGACGGCTGTGTGATCGAAGGCAGGGTTGAAAACTCGATCCTCTTCCGCGGCGTGCGTATCGGCAAAAACGCCGTTGTCAAAAACTCGATCCTCTTTCAGGACACCCAGATCCTCTCAGGCGCATTTGCCAACTGCGTCATTGCCGACAAGAATGTCGTCGTAAGAAACGACGTCATGCTTTCGGGTCACCCAACGATGCCTCTCTATATCGAGAAATCGAAAATGATCTGATAAGCACCAAAACCAAAACTATACCCGAAAGGATGATCCTATGTCCAAGATCCTCTTCGTAGCCGCAGAAGCCCTGCCCTTTGCCTCAACGGGCGGGCTGGGCGACGTGATCGGCTCTCTTCCCGAGGCAATTGTCAAGGCAGACAAGACGGCAGACGTGCGCGTCGTACTGCCCTTGCACGCCAAGATCTCTGCCGCCACGCGCGCCGAGATGACGAAGCTCGCTGAATTTAACGTGACCCTCGCATGGCGCAACCTCTACTGCGGCGTGTGGCAGCTCAAAAAGGGCGGCGTAATCTATTATTTCATCGACAACGAGTATTACTTCAACCGCTCGAAGCTCTACGGCGAATATGACGACGGTGAGCGCTACGCCTTCTTCTGCAAAGCAGTGCTCGATATGCTGCCGCAGATCGACTTCTACCCCGATATCCTCCACGCGCACGATTGGCAGTCTGCCCTTGCCGTGATCTATCTGCGCCGTCAGTACCGCTACCCCGATATCCGCGCGATCTACACGATCCACAACATCGAGTATCAGGGCATTTACAGCTTCTCGATCCTCGGTGACGTCTTCGGTCTTTCGGACAGCGACCGCGAGATCCTTGAATACGGCGGCGATATCAACCTCACCAAGGGTGCAATCGTCTGCTGTGACAAGCTGACGACGGTCAGCAGAAAGTATTCCGAGGAGATCCGCACTCCCTTCTATTCCTACGGACTCTATCATATCATCAACCGCTATGCCTATAAGACGACGGGCATCGTCAACGGAATCGACTATAAGTATTATAATCCCAACACAGACCCCGACCTTGCCGCCAACTACTCCGCAACGCGGCTTCTCAAGAACAAGACGGTCTGCAAGACTGCCCTTCAGGAAACGCTCGGTCTGCGCGTCTCTCCCGAAACGCCCATTCTTGCGATGATCACCCGACTTGCCTCACATAAGGGCGTTGATCTCGTCAAGCGCGTCATCGACGAGGCGCTTGCAGGCGAGGATATACAGTTCGTTCTGCTCGGCACGGGTGAAAAGGCGTACGAAGAGTTCTTTTGCGAGCTGGAAGGTCGCTATCCCGGCAAGGTGCGCGCGCTGATCGAGTTCAACAAAGGGCTTTCCAAGCGGATCTACGCCGCTGCCGACCTCTTCCTCATGCCCTCGAAGAGCGAGCCCTGCGGCCTTTCGCAGATGATCGCTTCCCGTTACGGTGCCGTGTCTATCGTCCGTGAAACGGGAGGTCTTTACGACACCATCAAGCCCTTCAATCCCGAAACAGGCGAGGGCAACGGCGTGACCTTCGTGACCTACAACGCCCACGATATGCTTGACGCGATCAGAAGAGGCGTTGCTCTTTACAGAAGCCCCGTCTTCAAAACCTTACGCAAAAACGCCATGACGACTGATTTCTCATGGTCTGCTTCCGCTGAAAAATACCTTGAGCTGTATAGCGAGATCACTTCATTGAACGACTGATCCTGCAGGTCTTTTCTTGTATCAAAACGGTATGGGAAACGGAGCCGCCGCTTTTCAAAACGACGGCTCCGCCTATCGTTTTATATCCCCTTTGCCGCTTTGCAAGGTTAAAGATGCGCCGAAGGCGCTTCTCCTTTACACTTGCTGATCGGCAAAGACCGATCGCTTATCAACACGATATTACAAAGAAAGCATGGTTAAAAAAGAATGGCAAAAACCGCAAAAAGCACGACTGCAAGTAAAAGAGGCGCTTCGGCAAAGGCTGCCACCAAGCTCCCCAAGCTCACGAAGGAATATTTAAGGGAAACCCTTGTCAGCAAGCTCTCCCGCTACTACGGTACGACGCCGCAGGAGGCGAACAAGGATCAGTTCTACAAGGCGCTCCTTTTGACCATTAAAGACATACTCTCGCAAAAACGCACCGAGTTCAAGAACAACGTCAAGAATCAGCAGGGCAAAAAGGTCTACTATCTCTGCATGGAATTTCTGATTGGCAAATCGCTTCGCAACAACCTCATGAATCTCGGCATTGCCGACGAGTGTAAAGAGCTTCTTGACGAAATGGGCATCTCGCTTGAAGAGCTGTACGATCGCGAGCAAGATCCCGGTCTTGGCAACGGCGGTCTCGGCAGGCTTGCCGCCTGTTTCATGGACTCGCTCACCAGCCTTGACTATTCGGCAACGGGCTTTTCGATCCTCTACGAATACGGCCTTTTCAGACAAAGAATCCTCGAGGGCGATCAGATCGAAATGCCCGACACCTGGATGCCGTCGGGCGAGCCCTGGCTCGTGCCGCGCACCGATAAGACCTGCACCGTCCGTTTCGGCGGTCAGATCGAGGAGAATTGGCAAAACGGTAAGTGTGACGTCATCCACACCAACTACACCGAGATCCAGGCAGTCCCCTACGATATCATGATCTCAGGTGCCGACTGTGAAGCAGTCAACTCGCTCCGCCTCTGGAAGGCGAAAAACCTCAACACCAATTTCAATATGTCTCTCTTCTCGCAGGGCGATTATATCAAGGCAATGGAGGAGACCAGCCGCGCAGAGATCATCTCCAAGGTGCTCTACCCTGCCGACGACCACGAGGGCGGCAAGCTGCTCCGCCTCTCTCAGCAGTATTTCCTCGTCTGCGCCTCGCTTCAGTCGATCGTAACCGACCATCTGCGCGCTTACGGCACACTTGCCAACTTTGCCGACAAGGTGGCGATCCACATCAACGACACGCACCCTGCGCTCGTTGTACCTGAGCTGATGCGTATTCTTATTGACACCTATTCCTATTCCTGGGAAAAGGCATGGGATACCGTCACAAAGACAGTCTCCTACACCAATCACACGGTTATGCCCGAGGCGCTTGAGACATGGAGCGAAGACCTCTTCCGTCTGCGTCTGCCCCGCCTCTACTCGATCGTCAACGAGATCAACCGCCGCTTCTGCGCCGAGCTTTGGGATCGCTACCCGGGCGATTGGGGCAGGATCACAAACATGTCGATCATTTCGCACGGCAAGATCAAGATGGCAAACCTCTCAATCGTCGGCTCGCATACCGTCAACGGCGTGTCAAAGCTCCACTCGGACATTCTCACCAAGACGATCTTCCGCGATTTCTATATCGATACGCCTGCCAAGTTCACCAACGTGACGAACGGCATTGCCTACCGCCGTTGGCTCTGCTACGCCAACCCCGCGCTGGCAAAGCTGCTCGACGACACGATCGGAAGAGGCTACCGCAAGGACGCAGACGAGCTTGAAAAGCTCCTCGCTTTTGCCGACGACAAAGCGGTGCTTGACGCGCTTGCCTCCGTCAAGCGCGAGAACAAGGTGCGCTTCTCAAACTATATCATGAAGCGTGCGGGCATCAAGGTCGATCCTGCCTCGCTCTTCGATGTGCAGATCAAGAGAATGCACGAATACAAGCGCCAGCTCCTGAACGCTTTGCATATCATCGCCCTTTACGTTGAGCTGAAGGAGGATCCTTCTCTCGATATCACGCCGCGCACCTTCATCTTCGGTGCAAAGGCAGCGGCAGGCTACTATCTTGCCAAGGAGATCATCAAGCTCATCTGGGAGATCGGTGCGGATATTGAAAAGGATCCGATCCTCTCACAGAAGATGCGCGTCATTTTCCCCGAGGATTACAACGTCTCCCTTGCCGAAATGCTCATCCCCGCCGCCGACCTCTCGGAGCAGATCTCGCTTGCGGGCAAGGAGGCAAGCGGCACGGGCAACATGAAGTTCATGATGAACGGCGCACTCACGATCGGTACGCTTGACGGCGCAAACGTTGAGATCGCTGAGGCTGTCGGAAACGGCAACGTCTATATCTTCGGTCACACCACCCCCGAGGTCGAGGACCTCTGGAGAAAGGGCTACCGTTCCACCGACTACTATAACAGCAATCCGACGCTGAAAAAGGCAGTTGACGCTCTGAAGAAGGGCTTTAACGGAGTCTCCTTTGAAAACCTCTATAACTATCTCGTCTTCGGTGGCGGCGGCGTGGCAGACCCCTATATGTGCCTTGCCGACTTTGATTCCTATATGCTCACCCATATGCGGATCGAGAAGGATTACCGCGATGCCGAAAGATGGAATCGTATGTCGCTCGTCAATATCGGAAGGTCAGGCATCTTCTCAGCAGACCGTTCGATCCGCGAATACGCCGATAATATCTGGCATATTCCAAGCATTCACGCGGAAAACAACAAGTAAACGACTTTTCACGCAAAGAGACAGCTTTGCCTCATAACGCTCGATTCTCGGAGAAGATATGAAATACGCATCCGACGCACTGCATCTTACGGTCGAAAGTAAGCTCACGCCGCACGCCGAGCTTTTCTCAGCCTTTTCCGATGCCGATACGCTGACCTTCACACTGGTCGCCAGACGCAATCTCGGCGTCTCTTCGCCTGTTCTTGAGCTCTTTGACGGCTACGAGCCGCAGGATCCCAACCGATTGGTCTTTCCCTTTCTGTGGCAGGATACCGACTATACTGACGAAATATATACCCTCATCCTGCCGCTTTCTCGCCTCAGGGGACTGTATTTCGCTTCGATCCTGTTTGACAGCGCCAAGGGCGATCTGCGCCTTTCCTACAATCCCGCATCTTACAGCCTGCGTCTTTCCTACAAAGACGAAAGCTACGAGCCGTTTGGCCTCACAGTCTACGACAGAAGCTACGAAACGCCTGCCTGGTTCAAGGGCGGCATTCTCTATCAGGTCTTCGTCGACCGTTTTGCCAAGGGCAGCAAAAAGACGCCGATAAGAGAAGATGCCCGACTCAATCCCGATTGGGATAACGGCGTGCCCGAATTCCCCCCTTACCGAGGGGCACCGCTCGCCAACAACACCTTTTTCGGCGGCACGCTCTGGGGCGTTGCGGAAAAGCTCGATTACCTCGCCTCACTCGGCGTGACGGCGATCTATCTCTCGCCGATCTTCAAGGCCTATTCCAACCACAAATACGACACGGGCGACTATATGACTGTCGACGAGATGTTCGGCGGTGAAGAGGCGCTTGATCACCTCATCGCCGAGGCACGGGAGCGCGGCATCGGCATTATTCTCGACGGCGTTTTCAATCACACGGGCGATGACAGCCGCTATTTCAACAAATACGGCAGATACGAGGGCATCGGGGCATATCAATCGCCCGATTCCCCCTTTTACCGCTGGTATTCCTTTGAGGATTACCCTCATCGCTATCGCTCCTGGTGGGGCATCGACATCCTGCCCGCCGTCAACACCGACGAGCCCTCCTACCGCGATTTCATCTGCGGCGAAGAGGGCGTCGTTCGTCACTATCTCAGAAAAGGCATATCGGGCTGGCGGCTTGACGTAGCCGACGAGCTTTCCGAATCCTTTATCAGTGAGCTGAGACACGCGGCAAGAAGCGAGAAAAGCGACGCCTTGATCCTCGGTGAGGTCTGGGAGGACGCCTCCGACAAGATCGCCTACGGCAAACGCCGCTGTTACTTCTGCGGAAACGAGCTTGACTCGGTGATGAACTACCCCGCAGGCAACGCGGTGACCGATTACGTCCTGACGGGCGACGCAGGTCGCTTGTTTGCCATCTTGAAGCGCCTCTACGCGCACTACCCCAAGCCTTCCTCCGACAGCGCGATGAATCTGCTCGGCACACACGACACCGAGCGCATCCTCACCCGTCTTTCAGGCGTTTCTGACGGTGAAAGACCGCCTGAGGTGCTTGCCGGGCTGAGGCTTTCCGACCGGGAGAAGCTGCGCGCCTGTGAAAAGCTGCGCCTTGCATGGTTGATCCTGACGACACTCCCCGGCGTTCCCTGCATTTACTACGGTGATGAGGTCGGCATGGAGGGCTATTACGATCCCTTTAACCGCCGTCCCTTCCCCTGGGGCAATGAGAACGAAGCGCTCCTCGCCTTTTACCGCACGGTCGGCAGGATCAGGCGCGAGGAAGGGCTGTTTGCCGAAGGGCTCATGAAAATGGCAGAGGGCTTGCCTTCGGGCGTCTTTTCGCTTTGCCGCTTTAATGAGCATGAGGCCATCACCGTCGTCGTCAATCTTTCCGGACAGGCGCTGACCGTCTCGCTTGACGCACTTCTGCCCGAAGCCTTTTTGCACGTACACCGACAGAAGATCAGCGTGAGGCTTGGAGAAAGCTGTATAAACAGACAAATTTCACTCGAAAACAGCGCTTTTTCTCTCATAAAAGTCGAAAATGACACACAATGTTAACACATTATTCAACAATATAGTGTACAATGGAGAATACGGCGACGTCTTTTGCCGCAAAAAATCCAAAACAGTATGAGGTTTATATGAAAATTCGCTCACTCGTCTCGATCTTGCTCGCTTTCGTTCTTCTTTTTTCGATGGCGGCCATCTTCACCGCCTGCGGTGAAACGCCCGCTGACACCACAGCATCCGAAGGCTCGACTGATACCTCCGACAGCGCGGCTGATACCTCCGACAGCGCGACTGACACCTCCGGCAGCTCGACTGATACGCCTGATGTCACTGCAAACGGTAAGATCAACGTCAAGTTCTTCAAGGTCGGCAAAGCCAACGCGACCCTCATCCGCACGCCTTCTGCCAACATTCTCATCGACTGCGGCGAGGAAGAGGACGAGGACGGCAACGGCAAGCAGGACGACGGCGAAAAGATCCTTGAATTCCTCGCCGAAAAGGGCGTTACCAAGATCGATCTTCTCATTGTGACCCAATTCAATAAAAATCACTACGGCTCCGTGCCCACCATTCTGGAAGGTGTCACGGTTGAAAAAGTGATCGAGCCCTCCTATACCAAGACGGGCGCGACCTACACCGCCTACCGCAATGCGCTGACTGCGGCAAGCCTCACCGCAGAGGCCGTCACCGAAAAGACCACCCTTACCTACGGTGATGCCTCTCTCACGGTATACCCCACCACCCTCACCACCGTCAGTGCCGATCAGGACGAGTTCAATTCGCTTGCCGTTGCCTTTGAATACGGCGACTTCAGCATGCTCCTTGCCTCCGACGTGTTCGGCGCAAGAACCAACGCCCTGATCGAAGAGCTTAACGGAAAGACCTTTGATATTCTCCAGATCCCCTTCCACGGTACTTATAACGACACCGTCGGCAGGCTGGTAACGGCTGTTGACCCCGATTACGCGATCATCTTCGCTTCGGACAACAACCCCGAGGACGTTCGTGTGATCAATCTACTGAATGCCGATGAGATCACCACCTTTATCACGAAGAACGGCTCGGTAGAAGCTAAGCTTGAAAATGGCATTCTCACCGTAAAGCAGTAAGTCAATCCGATCACAGCACAAGATACAGACCGTTCTTACAGCATATAAAGCACACGCAGGGCCGTAGCCCTGCGTGTGCTTTTTCAATCGGCTGTATTCAGGTGATGCGGGTCGTCGGGATGCCTCTTCATTCTCCCTGCGACGGCGGATGGACGATCCCACCGCCGTTTACCCCAAAAAGCATCTCTTCAACAGACCCCTCTCTCGAAATGATCCTTTCCCTTGAACGTGACTGTCTCGCCGTCTTGCACGGCTTCGTCAAACAGAAACCGCGCCAAGGGATCGAGCAGGTATTTTTCAACCAGGTTGCCTATGCCTCTGCCTCCGTTTGAGAGGTTTTCAAGAGACAGCGCCAGAAGCTCTTCTTCTGCCGTCTCACTGAAGCGAAGCGTGATCTTTCTCTCCTCGGCAAGCCATGCCGTAATGCGTGCAAGCTGACCTGCCAGGATCTCCCTTGCCACGTCCGGACGGATATAGTCGAATACCACGATATTCTCCCCGATACGGTTGAGGATCTCAGGACGACCGAGCTTTGTCTTGAAATGATCCTCAATAGCGCCTCGCACGCGACGTGCCATCTCCTCATATGGCATGTCAGGCGTGACGTTTGCCGTCAGTCTGCCATTGCCCACGTCGGTATAAATGCCGAGATTGCTCGTGAAAATGATCACGCACTCCGAGAAATAAACCGTATTGCCCTGACCGTCGGTCATTCTGCCGTCCTCAAGAATACCCAGGAACTTATCCATGATCGAGGGGTGTGCCTTCTCTATCTCGTCAAACAAAAGGATCGAGAAGGGATTCTTCTTCACGGCGTTAGTAAGCTGACCGCCCGCCTCGTAACCGACGTAACCGGGAGGCGCACCAAGCAATTTCTGGTCGCTGTGGCTCTGCTGATATTCGCTCATATCAAAGCGGATGCAGCAGCTCTCGTCACCGAACAAAAGCTCGGCAAGCGTTTTAGCGGTCTCGGTCTTACCGACACCCGTCGGGCCTGCAAAAAAGAGAATGCCCTTCGGACGGTTGTGCGACGAGCCCTGCAGTCCCGAAAGCCCCGTGACGGCACGCTTGATAACATCAAGCGTCTTGCCAATCGCATGCGCTTGTCCCTTCACGCGCCTTCTGAAACGCGTTTCACCCTCCCTGATGGCGGCGAAATCGAGTTTTTTCCAGGGATTTTCGCGAATCCCGTACTTATAGAGGTCAACCGCATCCGCCATATCGCGCAGATGCAGGCGCTCGTTTTTCGAAAGGCGTCTCAGACCGTTGATCTCGGTAAAACTGAAGCCCTCTGTGAGCGCCACAAAGCGATCCTGTATCTTGACAAGCTCATCCTGATGCAAGGCGTAATAGCGCATATCCTCATTATAGATATCGGCGGCAAAGAAGCCGGGGAAATTCTGCCCCTTGACAAGTGACTCACGCTCCTCCTTGGCGGGATAGGAAAGCGAGATGCTCTTGACGTTGGGATTGGCAAGATAAAACCATGCGGGCAGATCGTTGACCTTATTCAGAATAAAGACGAGAAGATTCTTGCGGATAACGCCCTCCTCGCGCAGGTCCTTTGCAACGAGGGAGGCCTGAAGGAGGCGCGTGAAGCTATCCACCTCGCTTTGATCCATCATGTCGGGCGACACGATACAGCGCGAAGCGAAATTCATGACGATCACGGCCGATTCATTCGTCTGCGAAAGTGCTTTTTCGATCATGATCGGCGCAAGCGCCTCCCTGCCTTTGAAATCGGCAGCCATCACGCGGCCTGCATTTTTCTCTCCGACAAGACTTCCGAAGCGCTCGACTTGCCCCTCCTCGTAGGGATTGGAGAAGCCGACGAGCGTATCGTAGAAGACCACCGTGTGATAGCCCGCGTCCTTGAAATAATAGTGCAGATATTCGGGCAAGCGCAAAATGCTGCCCTTCGGCGTGCTTCCCTCAACGGGATACTGATAGGAATCAAGCACGTTCCCTTCCAATAGCAAAAAAGGCTTGATCTTTGTGAAAATATCCAGCTCTCGATGCCATTTCGCCATAAAGTCAGCCATAAATAGATCCTTTCTCGTCAAGTTCGTCTGTTTTGTATGATGGGTGGCTCAGAAATTCGGGGCGGTGGATACCCACCGAAATATGCCCCGAGGAGGAGTGGAAGTTTTGCACGCCCTGCATATGATCACAAAGATAGTCCCTGTAGAGCAAGCGGTACTCCTCCTTCAGGATGTAAAGCCTTTGGTTGCTTGAGCCGACAAGCGGCAAAAGGCTGTTTTGCTCTTCAATATATTCGCCGTCAATCAGGGCGGCAATCGGTGTGAGGGGCTGTTTGATCTCGCTGTAGCGGTAGCCCGTGTAGACAAGAATATCGCGGCTGATCGGCTGAAGAAGCTCCGCCAGCATCATGCAATCGTCATACTGATAGAGCGGATCCCCTCCTGTGAAGGTAAAGCCGTCAATGGGATGCTCATTGGCAATTGTCTCAACGAGCGACAATACACGCCGGGGCGTGACCTCGTAGCGCAGGTCAGGTAGCCATAATTCAGGGTTGGAGCAGCCCCGACAGCGTCTTTCACAGCCGACGAACCAAATGCCGACGCGCTTTCCGGGCCCCAAGACCTCTACGGGATAGAGAATACGCGCTATCTGCATGACGTCACCTTCAGGATAAAGTAGGCAGCTTTTTCCTGCCGCTTTCCCTCTGAAACGAGACCGCCCAACGCGATCTCATCCCCCTCCTTGAGCGTCACTCTGCCCACCACGCGGTTATTGTTGCAGAAGGTGTAATTGGTGGTACTGAGATTCTCAAGCGTGAGTATTCCGTCGGAAAGCGAAAAACGGCAATGCAAACGGCTCACAAACGGCTTTGGAGCGAGATACTCTGCCATAGATGCCGCCCTGCCGACTACAGTCTCGCCGACAGGCAAACGGAAGGTGTACCGACAATCGATCGATTCAAGCGTAAAAAAGGGGCCCTTCTCTTCAAAGAGAAGTGAATTGAGTACCGTTCTGTCACCCTCTCTTGACGATCTGCCGTTCTGCCCTTCAAAGGCGCAACCTGCGGTTGCGTCGACAGCCTCCGATCGACCTGCTTGGGATTTGCTCTCTGCGTTTTTTGCTTCGTCAGGCTTTGTTTCGTTCTCTTGCTCACACGGTGTTGCTTTAAAGGCGGGCGGCGGCGCTTCATCGCCGTTTTTTGTCCCGTCCTGAGGCGTTTTCAGAACGTCGCCTTCGAAAAGCCGCAATCTATCAGGCTTTTCGTTATTTTCCGCTTTTTTGATCCCGGCATTTTCATTGTCGGCAGACGGCAGAATATCCCCGATATCCTCGCCGCAGATCGCGCATTTTCGCGCGTTTGGGGGATTTTTTGCGCCGCAATCGCAGAGGCGCACAAGATGTACAGGCACGCAACCGTCAGTTGCCTCTGCCTCCCTCTCGGTCTCATCGTCGGTGATCCTCACGGCGGTGAGATCGGCCTCGCAAAAGAGGCATTCGAGAAGACCGGGATAGTTTTTACCGCGGCAGGTGGGACAGATCTTATATTTTTCCATGCTATCACGTCCTTTGGTTATCAGCTTTTATCAGATACGCCGACGCTTTATCGCTCAGAGCGTGCGGCGAAAGACCTTGCGTTTTCTCTGTCGGCGGCGGATCGCAGCGCCGCTTTCCTGTTTTTCTTGTTTCTTTGTTTCAGTCGGCAGCTCCTCTGTCAAGCAGTACTCGTCGATGTTGATGATCTCTGCATGATCCGGCGTGGGAGGAAGATGACGGATCTTGTCACCCACCACGACACCCATTTCAGCAAGACGCGCTTCAATTTCGGCAAAAGTCGTGCAAAAATCCTCCATAATATCGCAGAGCATTCTCGTTTCCTCTTTCGTCGGAAGACGATCGACTCTGTCAGGCGCCCCAAGCTCCATCGTGATCTTTCCGTCGTCTGCCGTCGTCACGTCTACCACTGTGCCGTCCTTATAGGTATACAGCTCGTGGTGAAAGCGTCTTCCGCTTTTTTTCTCGTGTGTTCTCGCTCCCACGACGTGATAGCCAAACTCCTGCATAACTGTATCGATACATTCGGCAATATAGCCCTCCTCGTCATCGATCGCAAGCGCCGCGGATGCCTCTTCAAGCGCTTTTCTGAGAACGAACAGCCCTTCTCTCGTGCATTCGGTGCGCACAGGCTCGCTCTCGCGCAGAGAAGAAACCGCCTCGTACTCGGCACGAAGCGCTTTGTATTCATGCACGCACGCCTCATATTCCTCAAGCGCCTTCTCTGCCCTTTCTTCAAGCGGCAGAAGCGTGATTGCTTCCCAATCTGACAAACGGGACTCATCCGTCTCCTGCAAGGCAAGAGATGCCTGCTTTACTTCAGCGAGCAGGCTGATGGGCAGCTTTTCATTTGCCGTCATGTCATCAAGCCTTGCTGCAAAGAGAAGGCGGCGTTTATCGGTAGTTCTTTCAAGCTCCTCAAAGGAGGTGGCAAAACCGCGGTCAACGGCGTCCTCAAGACGATCTTTCAAATGAGCTTTGCCCTCTTCTGCAAGCTCCTTTGCCTCGTCGATCACCGCTTTCAGGGCAAGACTTGCCGCTTCAGCGTCTCTTCTGCAGCGGATCGCCTCTTCGTAAGGCGTGTCACTTGGCAAAAGAGACGCGTTCAGCAAGGCTTTTGCGTCCACTTGTGCTTTTTCAAGCTGAACGGCAAGTCCTCCGTCCTCACAGCCCGCTGTGAAAAGCCCCTGCAGTAAAGAGGCGCAGTCGTGGCAGAAGGTGAGAATGCCGAGCGCCTCTTCGTGACAGCTTGCAACAAAGGCAAGCGAAGCAACGCGTTCTCTTTCGCGCAGTCTGTTTTCCTGCATGATTCTTCGCTGTTCTTCAGTCAAACGATAGCGTGTGGTCTTCGGTCCGCTCATAAAGCTCCTTTCTGCCCCGCGGCTTTGCCACAAGGCATGGAAATATCGTTGTTTTCATGCATTGATCGGGCATGAAAAAATGTCAGGATAGCTGTTAACATGTCAGGACAGCTGTGCGCGCAGGCGATTCAAGGCATCACGCTCGCCGAGCGCAATGAGCCAGGCTTCAAGCTCTGCGCTCAGCTCGCCGTTCTGCCCGACCGTTTTCTGACAAAACGCCTTTAACTTTTCATAGGATTCCTCGTAAAGACGCCTCATATAGACGGCAAGGGAGGCTACGCTGTGAAACTCGTGTTTATCGACTGTCATGACCTTGTGTCCCGAGAGAAGATAGGCAACGAGATAATATCGGACCAGCTTGCCTCTCTCGCCTTCGTCGTCACTGCGATGGGCAACCTCAAGTGCCGTCAGTGCTTCAAGGAGTGCCTTATTCGGCGTAACGGCACGCTCAAGGCAAGCCGAGAGCAAGCCCTCTGTCAGTATGCTGTCCCAGAGCGCGTGATCCCTTTTGTTTTTCCCCCACAGCTTTTCAAGCATATCTCTGCCCAGAGCGGAGAGCGAAGGGTAGGCTCTGCCCTGCCAATAGACGCCCGAAAGCTCGGGATAGAGGCGATAGAGCAGTCGCCAATAAATGAGATCGTCACGAAGCGTCGAATTAACCGACTCCTCCTCCGCCTCGCGGCAATAGCGCGATAGGATCGGGCGCTTTTTCTCAAAATGCGCCGACAGAAAGCCGCGGAAAAGGACACGCTTGCCTTCTCTCCAATTCACGCCAAGCGCCTTGACGAGGGAGGAAAGGGTACAGAAGCGTTCATTTGCAAAGTCAAAGGGCTCGATCTCGTCCGAAAGAGGCCCTGAAACACCCTGACCCGGCAGAGCGAGCTTTTCGCCCTTCAGATAGGCGTCCACCTCGCAGAAGGTCCAACGGCGATTGGGATTTTCGCGCTCGTGCCGTGCGGTCAGGTCGTGATAGGTAAGCGCGGAGATCAGCTCCTTGAGTTCAAGCGGCATATCCTCGGGATAAGGCACGCGCTGTACCGCCATATACTGTGTGATCGCCTCGGGGGAAAGGTGACGGTAAGGCGTGTGACCGCAGTATAGCTCGTAGAGCGTGATACCGAGCGAATAATAGTCTGATTCCTCCAGATACACGCCGCGGAAGGTCTCGGGGGCGGAATACTCAGGTGTCATACCCGTCCTGGTAAGAAGCACCGTATTGCCCTCGCCCACCACCGAACTGATGCCGAAATCAATGAGCGCCACACCCTCGCCTTCCGAGAGAAGCATGATATTCGAGGGCTTCAGATCCTTGTGAAGCACGCCTTCTTTATGAAGCGCCCGCAGTGCCTCATTGACGTAAGGCAGAATATCGCGCTTGATCTCGTCAAAGGTGAAGGTCATGCCCGCAAGACTGCCCCTCTCGTAATAAGGCAGGATCTCATAGGGGAAGCCGTTGTAGACACCGCTTGCGTAGATCCTTGCAACGTAGGGGGAGTCAATGCGCTCCAGCGCCGACAGCACCTCAGGCTTGATCGCAGTCTCACGCCGATAAAGCTTGACGACGTAACGGTTGCCCTCGGCTTCAGCGAGATAGAGGTCTGCCTCGCCCGTTTTCGCGTCAAGCTGTTCAAGCACGCAGTATTTGTCAGCGAGAAGACTGCCTGCCTGCGGCGCAAAACGGCGCGACTCGGCGTAAACGGCAGGATTCAGCTCGGTCACGCCGCCTCTGCCCCCCTGCGAAAGAGCCGCCACAAGCGCGGGATTAAGCTCAGTGGAGAGAAGCTCGCTCTCTTTATTTGCCATGTCCAGGACTGTCACCTGCCTTTCGTTTTCCGATGTGTTTTCTTTTCACAAACAATGAATTCCCGAAACATACTGTTCAAAGAAGGGGTAGCGCACCTCTTCCCAGTATACATATCAGCGAAGCTCGACTTTTCCCTCAAAAAGAGCGATCTTTTCAGTCATCATGAGGAAAAATAGTGCCTCATCAAGCTTTGCCTTGATCTTCTGTCCGATGCGCTCAAAGCCGAAGAGCCGCGCCGTTTCGCTGAAAAGGTCTTCAACCGTAATACCGACCGTCACAGAAAGCAGCGTGAGGATGGCATCTGCCACCTCCTCGCGCGCAATATACTCCATCGGCCGCGGCGTTGCCCCCGGCAGGGGAAGCCGTGCCTTAACAGCAGTGGTCTTCAAGGTCAGAAAACCGCGCTCGTCGCAAAGAACGACTGAGGACAGAACACCCTCCAGCACGCCGTCGATGACTCTGCGAAGCCCTTCGGTTATCTTGCCCGACTTGAAGGCGGGTGCCATGCGGCGGTACAGAAGCTCCTTGTGAAGAGGCGCTTCCTCCTTCACGAGGTAGAAGATGCGTTCCGCCGTGACAGTCTCGCGATCTCTTGCGGCCGAGTGAGGGGCTTTAGACCAATCAGCTTCACGGTAAAAAGCAAATCTGCCGTTATTTTCTTCCTGTCTCTCAGAGGGTGCTTCATCCCGTTCCGCCGTTGTCTCTGCACCTTCGGCAGCTTCCTCCGAAAAGGGCTCTTCTTCAAAGACAGGCCGTGCATTGTTTTCCTGCAGTGCTTCGCCCTCTCCGGCAAGCGGCATGATCGCCTCGATCTCTTTTTCCTCGCATCGGCAAGCCTCAAGGAAATCAAGCAGCGCCTTTTCCTCCCTGGCACGGTCAGCCACCCACGCGCTTGACCAGACGCGTGTCAGCCGCCAGCCCATTTGTGTCAGCACCTGAGAAACGAGATGATCGCGGTCTCTTGCTGAGCCGGAGTGAGCGTAGAAGCGTCCGTCACATTCCACGCCTGCCAGAATCGCCTCTTTATGAAGCGGATGCATCACGGCGATCTCGACCTTGTAGTCCGAACAGCCAACCCTTCGTTTGACCGTATAGCCATGATCGGTGAGAAACTGCGCCACTGTGTCGGCAAAGAGGTCTTCTTCAGAGTCGAAGTGCGCTTTTTTCTGCGGCAAAGCACTCTCGCCGCTGATAGCAAACTCTATATAGGCGCGAAGCATTCTGACGCCCTCGCTTGACGTGCGGGAAAGATCGATATCGCCGGGCAAAATTGACCCGATCAGCTTTATGTTCCGCTTGGCACGCGTGATGGCGACGTTGAGGCGGCGCTCGCCGCCCTCCATGCCGAGAGGCCCGAAGCGCATGTACATTCTGCCCTTCCTGTCCTTAGCGTAGCCGATGCTGAAAAAGATCGTGTCGCGCTCGTCGCCCTGCACGTTTTCAAGGTTTTTGACGAAGAAAGGCTCGTCCTTATTATCCGCGAAGAAAAACTCATACTCGCGATGTGCCTCACGGAAGGCTTCCACCGCATCTTCAATCGTCCGTTGCTGTTTTTCGCTGAATGCGATGATGCCAAGCGAGCGCTCAGGATGGCGAAGGATATGCTCCTCCACGAGTCGGACGCAGGTCGCAGCCTCTACCTGGTTGTGGTTTTTGCCCCCGCCCTCGTATACGCCGTTCGGCTCATAGATATAGTCAATACCGCAGTCGGCAGTCTTTTCCTCCGCCGACGGGAAAGTGATCAGACTGTTTTTGTAGATCTCGCGGTTAGAAAAGGCGATCAGATGCTCGTGACGGCTGCGGTAATGCCAGAGAAGCGTGCGTTTCGGCAGACAGGCAGACGCCTTTTCAAGAATCGACTCTTCAAGCGTCTCGTCGTACTCCTCGGCATCAGACGCCTCCTCGCTTGATGCGTGAGAGGCAAAGAAATTGGTGGGGGGGAGCTGCTTGGAGTCGCCTACGATCACGGCACGGTCAGCACGGCAGAGCGCGCCGATCGCATCCTCGGGAAAGATCTGCGACGCCTCGTCAAAGATAACGAGATCAAAATGGTAGCTCTTCGCCTCCAGAAAGTAGGAAACCGAGAGAGGTGACATCATAAGACATGGCTTTAGCTTCATAAGAAGATGCGGAATCGAGGCAAAGAGCTTGCGAAGCGGCATAATACCGCGTCGTTTTTGCATCTCGCGCTCAAGGACAGTCAGCTCATCTCCTGCACGAAGCATTCTGTCGGTTGATGGAAAGGACTTGATGAGCGAGGCGCGGATGCGCTTTCGCGCCGTCACGAGCGCGCGCTCGTCAAGTACACCGAAGCGCTTGACACGCTCGTTTTGTGTCCTTTTATCAAATCGGGCAAGCTCGGGCGATTCTCTGCGCCTTGCATCAGCCCACGCGACGTAGAAGCTCTTTCGGTAGACGGCAACGACCGGATCGGTGTCCTCCGCAGCGTTTTGCGTATAATAGACCTCGTAGGCATCGATAAACTCACCGAGCCCTTCGTCAACCGCCTCGCGCTTCGCCTCGGCGTAGGCGCGGTAGCACTCGATCTTATCAAAGCTCCTCAGCATCGCGCCAAAGCGCGCGTGCAGCTGTCTTGCCGAGGCGTCAAGGAGACTTGTTCCTTCAAAAGAGGCGGCAAGACGGAGAAGATGGGGCTTGATCGCTTCGTAAGCGCGTTCAGCCTTGTCAAGCGCCTCGTATGAGGCCTTTTTTTCAGCTTCAAGCAATTCGTCCCCACCCATCTTGCCGCCAAGCTCGCATTGCATTTTGAGATAGAGCACCAGGCTGTCGAGCGAGGCAAGATCGCCTTTGTACAACCGCCCGAAGGTCGCCCTGAGCGAGTTTTCCTGCTGCGCGGCAAGCCGCGCCAGGCGACGGTGCTCGTTCATGAGTTGACAGCCGTCGCGCAAAGCCTCCTCGCAAAGACCTGTCTCCTTGAAGTAGCCGGTCAGCGTTTTCGACCGTTGGCAGAGTGCTTCAAGCGTCTGAATGCCGCTCGAAAGCGATCCCTCAAGCACGGCAATATCCTGCCGCTTGTCAAGCGGTTCACCGACCAAGGAAAAATAGGCTTTTTCAAGCGCCGCCAGCGCTTCCTTCATGCAATAGATCTGCACCATGGCTTTGCCAAGCGTCTCTTCGCGCCCTTTCGCGGCAAGAATCCTCTGCAAGTCTTCGCTGATATCGCTTCTGACGCGAAAAACCTCCTCAGCAAAGGAAAGGGAGGCTTCCATCGCAGTCCAGTCGCTCGCGCTTCCGCAATAGGCGCTTCCAAACACGGAAAGCGCTTTCTTTTGCGCGTCGAGATGAAGCTCCATTTCGGCCAGCTTTGAGACGGCAAGGAGCATGGAGAGAACATCGTCGTCGGAAGGATCTTCTCCTTTATAATAAGGGCGCAACAGTCGCATATAGCGATTATACTGCGCGTTCGTATACCGAGTCGGACCGCTTTGACTGCGCCGCACAAAAAAATCGAGCATCTCGGAAGGCTTCAGCGAAAACACGCCGTCCTCCCAGAAGGCTCTGACGCGCGCCGTTCCCTCAGCAAGAGCGACCGAAACAGCCCTGCACTGCCCGACAAGGGAGCGAAGAAGGGGTATTTCGTCCCTTTCTATGCCCTGAATGAAGCATCGGCTGTCAAGCAGAAAGGGGAGCCATTCTTCGAGGACCTCAATTGCCGATTCGTCATAGGAAAGCGGCAGGGAAAGAAGGGCAGATGCCTCCCCCTGCGCCTTAAGAAAGGCAACGGCCGCCAGGTGAAGCTCCTTGGCTTTGTCAAGAAGCTCTTCTGCCGAAGAGAGAACTGCCGCACGCCTTTGCTCAAAGCGTCCCTTTACAGCAAGCGAATGAGGTCGGATACGCAAAAGATCCGCCGCAAGCGAGAGGCGCTCCTTGCAGAGCGCGTCAAGGTCTTTTTCAAACGCCTCGGGATACAGGATCGCGCGACAGGCTTCCTCTGCCCTGACTGCTGCATGCATCGTCTCAGACGCACTCTCGGCAAAGGCAATTGCGCCCTTCAGCGACGCATCGTCCTTTCGCCAGACGGCAGGAAGCGGCCCAAAGGCGTAGAACGCCCGAACCGAAGTAGCGAAAGCGGGAAAATCGCGGAGCGTCACGCCCTTTTCGCTGAAACGCGCAAGCGTTTCGAGCGAAGCGTCAATAGCGCTGACGCCTGTGATGAGAAGCATCAGTTTGCGGTACAGGTCGCGCGTGAAGGCATAATCGGCCTTTTGGGGCGAAAGCCCCGACCAGGGATTGTCACGCGGAAGACCGCCGAGCGAGGAAAGCGCCTCCCCATAGGCTTCAAGCAGTGCCTCGCGTCTGAAGAGCGTCGCGCTTGAAACGGCAAGCGGCGCTTTTTCGGTATACGGAAGAAGCGCAACGCCCTCGCTTGCCGTAAGGATGCCGTACACCTCGTAGGCGCTCTTGCCGAGCGGCTCTATCACGCGGTGCAGCTCCTCTACGTAACCGTCAAGCCTTTCCTGTTCAAGAGAAAGCGTTTCAAGCGCTTGCATGGCGCTATCGCTGATGTTTGGGGCTTTTAATTTAAGATTGGCACCGATCTCTTCAAGGATCTCGCGCTTATTAGCTTTATAGCTGTGAAGCGGCAGGCAGAAGTCGGCAAGCCCGACCTCTTCAAGTCGCCGCCAGACGACGCGAAGCGCTGCCATTTTTTCCGAAACGAATAGCACTTTTTTGCCTGAAGCAAGCGCCTCGGCGATCATGTTGGCGATCGTCTGGCTCTTGCCCGTGCCGGGCGGGCCCTGCATCACAAAGCTCACGTCCTCTTTTGAAGCGCGGATCGCCTCTTGCTGGCTGTAGTCTGCGCTCAGAACGCGAAAGACCTCGCGTGGACACTCCTTTTTCTCGCTTTTCGGCAGACTCGTTTGCCACTCAAGCGGCATAGATGCTCCTGCCATCGCGCGTATGACCGCGTTTTCCTTAATACGCGACTCATTTTTCTCCATATCCTTATACATGCTGATCTTCAGGAAGGAGAGAAGGCCAAGGCTCACCTCATAGGAGATGCCAAAGCCGTTTTCGGCAGCAAACAGCGCCGCCTTTTTCATGTAATCGCTTGCGTTTTCTGCCGATTCATCGAAGCTCGGCAATTTAATGTGGTATTCGCTTTCGAAATAATAGGCAAGCGTGGGATTTACGACGATATCCTCGTCGCGCCTCTTCAGCACAAAAGGGGCGTTCAGTGAGGCAAGCGATAAGGTCACCGGCACCAAAAGAAGGGGCGAGCGAAGAAGCGGCGCATCCTCGCCTGCCTTTTCGCGCCATTCAAGGAATCCAAACGAGAGATAGAGAATGTTACTGCCCTGCTCTTCAAGCGCAAGCATGGCACGAGCGCGCATATTCCGCAGTGCGAGGAAGGCATCCTGTGAGGAGACGGCATATCCGATATCCCCCACCGTCACGTCGATGTCCTGCCCTAACTCGTGCATCAGGGTCAGCATCGTATAAACGCGCGGCTCTGTGCGTCGATCGATCGGACGGCGAAAAGAGAGGCTCGCCTCGTTCGTTACAATACGCCTATAAAGCTCAGAAAAATCGGGATCGATCAGCTTTAAGGTGGAGCGCCTCGTTTCGCGGTAGTTGATCATGCGGTTGCGCTTACCGAGATCGAGCAGACGATGCTTCCAATATTCAATTTTTTTGTTCATCATCTCTTCAGTCATCTCAGTTATCACCGTTTACGCCAAAAGCGCCCTTTTTATTCCTCGTTAGGGGCAAATTTCTTAAAATCCAACTGTGACAGCACGACAAGAGCGCCTTTTTTGCTTTTCGAGGCTTCGTCAAGCCCCGTAAAGGCAGAGGGATTGCCGCTGACGACGAGAAGCGCATTGTCCTCGCGCCTGAAAAGGGGACGCTTGACGAGAAGCGTTCTTTCACCGGCAAGCCCTTCTTTATCCCGCTGCTCCCAATAAACGGTATCTCCCGCGCAGTGTATGACTGTGTGCTTGTTTGCTGCCTGCTTTGTGACCTTCACCGAATAGGATACCCCCTCGTACTCAAGACGGTAAGTCCTGATAAGGTCGCTTTCCTCGGTGAGGATAGCGTTCTTCGCAAACGCCTTATAAAAAGAGAGCGCTTTATCATCCACGATCTCGACGATATCCGAAAGAGAGCATTCAAGACATTGACAGATCCTCGCAAGCACCTCGATATTCACGCTTTCATCTCTGCCCAATTTGGCAAGGCAGGTGGTGGTCATGCCTGTTGCACGGCGAAGCTCGGTGCGGCTCATCTCTCTGTCCACGAGTAGTTTCCATAGCTTTTTATAGCTGACTGCCATAATGCGCCTCCTTTTTTTCGGGCGGAAGTCCTTATACCTTCAGTATACCATAAAAAAGCCGTTTGTCAACATTATATCTAATTTTTGGACATTATATTGTGTTTTAAGGATTGTCCAATCACCTGCTCTTTTCAGGTGCGTGGCGTGGCAAGCAGCTGAAAAGCACCTTTTTTCCTCACGCGGAGGACTGTTTTTATGAAGAGAAAAACCGTGAAAAATAACGAAAAGCCGCTTAAATAGCGGCTTTTCGTTATTTGTGTTTTTGAGCTTGCCTTTTTCTCGGCTTATTAACGCCTGATCCAGGTCGCGGGCGAGAGGAGAATCAACATAGGCATGATCTCAAGACGCCCGAAGAGCATATCAACCGTGAGAACGATCTTCGAAAAATAAGAAAAGGCAGAATAATTACCAAAAGGCGTGATCGTACCCAGGCTCGGGCCGATGTTATTCACACAGGAAAGCATAGCGGTCAGGTTTGTTTCTATCGAGAAACCGTCCACCGAGATCAGGAGAACGCTGAGGCAGGAAATAGCAAGATAGAGTGCCAGATAACCGTTTGCCGAGCGCACCGTTTCCTCAGGAACGACCTCACCGTCCATTCGGACGCGGCTGACAGAATGCGGGCGAAGGATATGCTTGATCTCGCGCAGGGTGTTTTTCGTCACAATGAGGAAGCGCGAGATCTTGAAGCCGCCCGCCGTTGAGCCCGCACACGAGCCGATCACCATAAGAAGAAGGATCACCGTTTTGGACAGAGCCGGCCATGTGCCGTAGTCAAGGGTCACAAAGCCTGCCGTTGAGATGATCGAGGTGACCTGAAAGAAGGCGTTTCGAATGCACTCGCTTGCGTTTATACACGTATTCCACGTGTTGATCACGATCGCCGTCACCGACACAACGCAGATGATCAGATAAGTACGCAGCTCCTCATTTTTGAGGACATCGCGGAATCTGCCGATCAGAATGAAGTAGTATATATTGAAGTTGATGCCGAACAGCAGCATGAAGACACCGATGATCCATTCAACTGCGGGGTTGCTGTAGCCTGCGATCGAGGCGTTTAACACCGAGAAGCCGCCCGTGCCCGCCGTGGCGAATGCATTGACGACTGCATCGTAAAACGGAAGCCCTGCAATGAGAAGCGCGATCACCTCAAGCACCGTCAAAGCAAAATAGATGCCGTAGAGGATGAGCGCCGTGCGGCGTATTTTCGGAACGAGCTTGCTTTTTGTCGGCCCCGGGACTTCGGCGCGAAGCAGATACATTGCACGACCGTCATCGGTTGGGATGATGGCAAGCATAAAGACAAGCACGCCCATGCCGCCGATCCACTGCGTAAAGCTGCGCCAGAAGAGAAGACCTTTGTCAAGCGCCTCAATGTCGCTGAGGACCGAAGCGCCCGTCGTGGTAAAGCCCGACACGGTCTCGAACAGCGCGTCAATGTAGTTTGGGATCGCGCCGCTGAAGACAAACGGCAGTGCGCCGAAGACAGACATCAGGATCCACGACGCCGCCACGCAGACGTAGCCCTCTTTGGCATAAAACCGCCTGTTTTTCGGCTTGAAAATGACGGAGGGCAGAGCCACCGCTACCAGAATGGCGATCGTATACAGAAAAGGGAGAATACTGCCGCCGTTTAAGGCTGCCGTCAGCATAGGAAGCGACATAAGCGCTGCCTCGATCAGAAGAATCACGCTGAGCAGATAGCCAATCATGCGATAATTCATTATTTCAGAATATCCTTCACGTTAGTTAATTGATTGTCGGAGGAGGTAAAGACGATCACGGTGTCGCCCTTCATGATCACGTCGTCACCGCTTGGAATAATAAGCTTGCCGTTTCGAATCAGGCAAGCGATCAGCACGCCGCTGATCAGCCGGAGGGACTTCAGCGGAATACCCGTCAGATCATCGATCACCTGCTTGATGATAAATTCAAGCGCCTCGGCGTTGCCGCCCATGACGCGATGAAGCGATTCGATCTCGGAATCGGCATCGTCCGAAAGTGCGCGCAGATAGAGAAGGATCTCAGTCGAGGTGATCGACTTCGGAGTGATGGTGCTTTCAAGATCCATTTCCTTGTAGAAATCAACGTAGGATAGCTCGTTGATAAGCGTGATGACCTTCGGCACGCCTTGTCCACGTGCATACATTGAAAGAACAGCGTTCTTTTCATCCACCTCGGTCAAGGCAAGGAAGGCATCGGCTGTTTCAATACCCTCTTCAAGGAGAACCTCCTGCTTCGTACCGTCATCACAAACAACGGTGCAGTCGTATTTTTCGGTCAGTTCATAGCAGAGCGCCTTGTTTTTTTCGATCACGGTTGACTGAATACGGCTCTTCTGCATAAGCCCCTGCAGATAGTAGGTGATCCTGCCGCCACCCACCGTAATGAGATGGCGAATGGGTTGCTTGAACGTGCCTGCCGCCTTGAAGAGATTCTTCAGTTCCTCGTTGGAAGCGGTCACACCGACGATGTCACCCACTTGAAGCACGAAATCACCGCCCGGAATATACATCTTACCGTCGCGCAGTACGCCGCAGACAAGGAATTTGAGCTTCAGACTTGCCCGCAGCTCGATCAAGGACTTGTTGCAGAAGGGAGAATCGGAGGTAAGAACGAACTCCACAAGCTCCACTCTGCCGCGATAGAAGGTCTCCACCTTAGCCGCAGAGGGATAGCAAAGCATGCGGTAGATGCTCTTTGCCGCAGAAAGCTCGGGATTGACCGTCATGGCGAGATTCAGGTCATTCTTGAGAAGCAAAAGCGTCTCGGCATATTCCGCCTTCACCACGCGTGCCACGGTGTGACGCGCGCCAAGCTTTTTTGCCGTCCCGCAGATGATGATATTGACCTCATCGTGCGGAGTGACGGCAATCACAAGATCGGCTTTATCAACACCTGCCCTGCGAAGCACTGAGACCTCTGCGCCGTTACCGACCACGCCGATCACGTCGTAGGTGTTTGAAAGCTCGATAACGGCGTCACTACGCACGTCAACCACCGTAATATCGTGGTTTTCAGCAGCAAGCTGTTGACAAATGCCCGCGCCTACCGTTCCGCTTCCTATGATCACGATTTTCATATTATCGTCCAATCCGCCGCCTCAGCGGCTGTCGTACTGTTCATAAGTGTCTATAACACCGTCTGATACCCCATTATAGCGTTTTTGTTTGAAAAATGCAAGCCCCTTCCCTCTTTTTCTCTCGTCTGCACATTCCTCTTTCTCCGCCGTTTTCCACGAAAAGAACAGAAGAACGAGCGCAGGAGAGCGTGGCGCTCCAAGTGAAGCATCACGCCAAACGGTGTTTGCCCTAATGGGCAAGTGACGTTGCCTTCGTCAGTGATGAGCAGATTAATGTTACGCCTGACGGCGTAGTGGGCAAACGCCACATTTAAGAGTATCACGCAATCCTGTCAAAGACTTTTGTATGCAAAAAGCCGTCTGCACCGATCATGCAGACAGCTTTTTGCGTTTCATAAAAGAAGGTTTATTGACACAAGATCAGAAATTGCTGCCATTCCAGCCCCAATGCTCATATTCCGAGTACTTGGTGTAGATGCGATCCTTGGGGATCGCAAGCACTTCAGAGAGGATATCGCTCAGAATCTGCGTCATTCTCTCGTAGACCTCGGCATCCGCCGAGCCGAGAAGCTCAACGTGTGCCAGAGCGCAGGGTAAGTCGCTTCCTCCAAAATACATAGTACAACCGTCCTCCAGAACGATCATCAGCCATTTTTCCGTCTTATGCGGGATGGTCTCAATGGCTTTTCCGAGGCGTTCCTTCAGCTCCTTTGGCTCTTCGATCACAAGATTGGTTTGAATATGGATGTTCGGCATAGTCAATCTCCTTTACATATAATAGATGAAGCGTTTTTCAAGCTCATTCCGCGGAGGCAAGATAGGCCTCCTGCTCGGGAGTGAGCGTCTCAAGTGCGGCACCGAGGGCTCTTGCTTTGAGCCGCGCGACCTCTACGTCGATCTCCTTCGGCACGTCGTAGACCTTATGCTCAAGCGTTTTTCCGCTTGTTGCAAGGTATTCAAGACATTTTGCCTGGAGCGCAAAGGACATATCCATGATCTCGGCGGGATGTCCGTTGCCGGCGGCGAGGTTGACGAGTCTTCCCTCGGCAAGCAAATTGAGGATCCTGCCGTCAGCCATCGTATACCCGGTCACACAGGGCTTACGCTCGGTCACCTTCACCGCAAGGGCGGCGAGATCGTTCTTATTGATCTCCACGTCGAAATGTCCCGCGTTGGCAAGAAGCACGCCGTCCTTCATTTTTTCCATGTGACGCTTTGTGATCACGTCGCGGCATCCCGTCAATGTGATGAACAGATCGCCCATCGGCGCGGCTTCATCCATCGTCATAACGGTAAAGCCGTCCATAACCGCTTCAATCGCCTTCACGGGATCGATCTCGGTCACGCTGACGATCGCGCCGAGGCCTTTGGCACGCATAGCAACGCCCTTGCCGCACCAACCGTAGCCGCAGACCACCAC
>CAZYFC010000003.1:0-30506 GCA_964646715.1 uncultured Lachnospiraceae bacterium | reverse complement strand
TGAGCTTTTTACCATTACCAACTACGTGACGGTCACGAAATTCGGCTGGCTTGACACCTACACCGTTCTGATCGTCCCCTTCCTCGTCAGCGTATTCTATATCTACCTTCTGCGGCAGAATTTCATGCAGATCCCGAATGAGCTGTACCTTGCCGCTAAGGTGGACGGTACGACTGACCTGAAGTATCTCTGGAGAGTGATGATCCCACTCTCACTGCCCAACCTCATCTCGATCACCATTCTCAAGATGATGGGTGCATGGAACTCCTATATCTGGCCAAGACTTGTTACGACCTCCGAAGACATGCGTCTTATTACCAACGGTCTTCGTGACGCCTTCACCGATATGTCGGGTCAATCCAATATCCCCGTACAGATGGCGGCGGTTACCGTCGTCTCGATCCCGCTTTTCCTCGTTTTTATCTTCCTTCGCAAGTATATCATGAAGGGTGTTTCGAGAAGCGGCATCAAGGGCTGATATCCGTTTTCCAAGCGAAGGATTCGCTTGCGCATAAAGAAAATCATACACATGAAAGGACCATGCATATGAAAAAGAGAATCGTTGCATTTCTTCTTGCAGTCGTTACGCTTGTCGGCGTTTTGGCTATGACCGGCTGCGGCACAGGCTCAGGCACGAAGCCCACCTTTGACGTTCCCGAAGAGGGTTACGACGGCAGTGCTGTGACCATCACCTTCTACCACTCGATGGGTGCTATGCTTCAGGGCGTTCTCAACACCTATATCGAAGAGTTCAACAAGCTCTATCCCAATATCACCGTCGAGCATTCCTCAATGGGCGACTACGACGGCGTGCGCGACCAGATCAAGACGCAGCTCACTGCAGGCAATCAGCCCAACATCGCATACTGCTATCCCGACCACGTTGCGCTTTACAACGTGGCAAAGGCAGTTGTGCCGCTTGACACCCTGATCGAGAGCACTATCCCCGTGACCGACGCGCTCGGTAACGAGACGATCCTCGGCTTCACCGACGAGCAGCTTGCCGACTTTATCCCCGGTTACTATGCAGAGGGTGCTGTGTTTGACGAAGCCGGTACGATGTACACCCTTCCTATGTCCAAATCTACCGAAGCACTTTACTACAACAAGACCTTCTTTGAACAAAACAACCTCAGCGTTCCCACCACGTGGGCTGAGATGGAAGCGCTTTGCGCCCGGATCAAGGAGATCGATCCCGAGTGTATCCCTCTCGGCTACGACTCCGAAGCAAACTGGTTCATCACCATGTGTGAGCAGTACGATTCCGCCTACACCTCTCTTGACGAGGACAACCACTTCGTCTTTAACAACGAGACGAACAGAAGCTTCGTGAAAATGTTCCGTGAATGGTATACCAAGGGCTATATCACCACCGAAGCGATCTACGGCTCCTATACCTCCGGTCTCTTTACCGCTACCGAAGGTCAGAGATGCTATATGGTTATCGGCTCCACCGGCGGTGCAAGCTACCAGACGCCTCCCGTGGTGGACGGCACCTCTCTCTTCGAGAGCGCTATGGCTACGCCTCCTCAGGTCGATCCCGAATCTCCCGCCGTTATTTCTCAGGGCCCCTCGCTCTGCATCTTCAAGGATGAAAATCCTCAGGAAGTCGTTGCATCCTGGCTCTTTGTGAAGTTCCTCACCACCAACGTGGAATTCCAGGCAGCCTTCTCAATGACCTCCGGCTATGCTCCCGTTATCAAGTCGGTTCAGAGTAACGAGGTCTACGCCGCATGGCTCGATAAGGCTAACGGCTACAACAACCTCACCGCACTCAGCGTTAAGCTTGCTCTTTCCCAGTCCGACGCGTATTTCGTATCGCCTGCATTCAACGGCTCTTCCACTGCCCGTGACCAGGTCGGCACCCTGATGCAGGATGCACTCGTTTACGAAGGCAGTGACGTAGATGCCAAGATCAAGCAGCTCTTTGAAAAGGCAGTCAGCGAGTGCGAATACGCCGCAAGCTGATCGCTCACGGAGCAAAACCGAACGGTAAGAGGCAATCTGACCATGAAACTTTTTACTAAACTTATTTCGATCCTTTTGCTCGTCTTCCTCGTTGCAGGCAGCCTTGCTGCCTGCGGCGGGCCCCCCTCCGACACCACCACAGATGGCGGTGAAGAGGGCACGCCGAGCGAGTTTATCGACTACGCGTCGACAGTCAAACTCGATCTCAACTCAGGGCGCGCAACTACCACAGCCACCGTCAAGACCTATGTTGACGGCGACACCACGCATTTTAACGTCCCCACGAGCGTGATCTCCTCGGGTGTTCTGAAGGCAAGATATCTTGGTATCAACACCCCCGAATCGACCGGGCAGATCGAGCCATGGGGTAAAAAGGCCTCCAACTACACGAAGGAAGCCCTGCAATCGGCAACCTCTATCATCATCGAATCGGATACCGCCACCTGGAATCCCGACTCGACGGGCGACAGATACCTCGTTTGGGTATGGTATAAGACGGCAGAGGATACCGAGTATCACTGCCTGAACTTCGAGATCCTTCAGCAGGGTCTTGCGGTTGCCTCCAAGAGCTCGGATACCGTCTACGGCGAGATCTGCACCCTGATGCTAAGCCAGGCAGTCAATCATAAGCTCTATGTTCACTCTAAGGAAAAAGACCCCGATTTCTATTACGGCGCCGCGATTCCGATGACGCTCAAGGAGCTGAAGACGCATATCGAGGATTACAGAGATAAGAGCGTCAGCTTTGAAGGCGTGGTTATCCGAAACTCGGGAAATACTGCGTACGTCGAGGAATATGACGAGGAGACCGGGCTCTACTTCGGTATTCAGGTCTACTACGGCTATAATCTCGGCTACTTCGGCAGCGAGATCCTCACGGTGGGTAACCGCGTTCTCATCGTAGGCTCGGTACAGTATTACGAGACGGGCGGCACGTATCAGATCTCGGATATCAGCTACAACGCCATGAAGCCCACGGCAGAGGAGAACATCCAGAAGCTGGGTGAGGGCTTTGAAGGCTCTTATACCGAGGTGTCAGCGAGTGAGCTTCTGAACGGCAAGGTTACGCTCGATATCACCGAGATCGACGAGGAGGGCAACGAAACGATCGTTTCCAAGACCTTTGATCGCGGCTTCCTCACGATGCACGGCACGGCCTCCCTCAAGAATCTTACCATCAAGAGCGTTTATACCACACAGAACGAGGACAGCTCGAACAACGGCGCGCTTTCTATCACCTGCACAGCCGAAAACGGTGCTGAGATCGTTCTGAGAACCATCGTTCTGAAGGATTCGACCGGCAAGACGATTACCGCCGACGCCTTCCCCGTGGGCAGTCAGATCTCCGCCAAGGGTGTCGTTGACGTCTTCAACGGCGTGTATCAGCTCAAGATCTTCTCTGTAAACGATATTATCTTCGTGACCGAGTAAGTCCTTTAACTCTTATTCTGAAAATCTTTAATATTATTACAATAAATAAAGAGGAGTTATTATGAAAAAGTTTTTAGCCATTATCCTGATGCTCGCTCTTGTATGCACCGGCCTCGTAGCCTGTGGCTCTAAGGATAAGGGCCCCACGCTTGAAGAAGCCGTAGAGTATCTCAACTCTACCTACAAGAGTGACGACGGAAAATCCACCCCCGCTGACTATCAGCTTATCGCTCAGATCCCGATCGACGGAACGGTATTTCCCATCACCTGGACGGTTGACCGCGACGACATCACCATCACCCTTGAAAACGGTCTCTACAAGGTAGACGTTCCCAACAAGAACGAGACAGAGGCTACCTACACCCTGACCGCTACCGTTTCGGACGGCAAGGGCAACACCGCTACCAAGACATTCACCCGTGTTCTCCCCGTATTTGACAACTCTGCTGCCGTTACCGAGCCTGAAGAAGGCGTAGCCTACAAGCTCTTTATGGTTCAGGCGAGCCTTGGTCAGACACTCTTCGCAACGCACGAGACGCAGAGCAACAATAAGTACATCGTGACCACCGAAACCGGTGCCGACGCACCCGACTTCTACGCTGAAAAGGTTGATGGCGGCTACAAGATCTACACCATGATCAACGGTGTAAAGAACTATGTCCACGCACAGGGCATTGCGTCCGACGACGGCAAGATCAGTAAGTACATCGGCTACGCAACCGAGTCTGACTGCGTATACGTTTACCACGCAGAGGTGAACGCTTGGTTCGTTACCATTGACAATATCGACTACGTTGTCGGTACTTACAGCGATTATTCCACCATTTGCATTTCAGAGGCGTCCTACATCACCGCCGAGAACACCGGCGTTTCGCAGTTCGTTCTCGCCTTCATGCCCTCCGCAGACGCGGAAGGCTACGTTCCCTCCGATAAGCCTGCCGATCCTACCGCCATCACCTCGATCACCGAGGCGAATACCATCGGCGCAGCTCAGGCAAGCTACACGGTTGAAAAGTATCTCGTCAAGGGCGTGATCACCCAGGTCGCCAACACCACCTACGGTAATGTTTACATTGCTGACGAGGCCGGAAACACCCTTTACATCTACGGTCTTTACGACTCTACCGGTGCTACCAGATACGATGCAATGAATCCCCAGCCCAAGGTTGGCGATACCATCACCGTTATGGGCGTTCTCGGTCAGTATAACGGCACGCCTCAGATGAAGAACGGTTGGGTCACCGAGCTCGTTGCCGGTGAAAGCGGCGGCGAAAACGGCGGCGAAAGTGCTATGACTCCCGAGGAGATCGTGAACGCCGCATGGGCACTTGCCCCCGGTGCAACCCTTGAGGGCACCCACACGCTCACCGGTGTGATCATCTCGGTTGATGATCCCTACAGCACAACCTATAAGAACGTGACGGTCACTATCGTGGTCGGTAACATGACGGATAAGCCGATCGTCGTTTTCCGCGTGAAGGGTGAGGGCGCTGACACCATCAAGGTCGGCGACACCATCACGGTCAGCGGCACGCTGATGAACTACCTGAAGGAAGGCGAAACCGTCGGCACGGTAGAGTTCAATTCCGGCTGCACTCTTGACGCCGTTGTTTCGGGCGGCGAAAGCGGCGGCGAAAGCGGCGGCGAAAGTGCTATGACTCCCGAGGAGATCGTGAACGCCGCATGGGCACTTGCCCCCGGTGCAACCCTTGAGGGCACCCACACGCTCACCGGTGTGATCATCTCGGTTGATGATCCCTACAGCACAACCTATAAGAACGTGACGGTCACTATCGTGGTCGGTAACATGACGGATAAGCCGATCGTCGTTTTCCGCGTGAAGGGTGAGGGCGCTGACACCATCAAGGTCGGCGACACCATCACGGTCAGCGGCACGCTGATGAACTACCTGAAGGAAGGCGAAACCGTCGGCACGGTAGAGTTCAATTCCGGCTGCACTCTTGACGCCGTTGTTTCGGGCGGCGAAAGCGGCGGCGAAAGCGGCGGTGAAAGCGGCGGTGAAAGCGGCGGCGAAAACGGCGGCGAAAACGGCGGCGAAACCGCTATGACACCCGAGGAGATCGTAAACGCAGCTTACGCACTTGAAGAAGGTGCAACCCTTGATGGCACCTACACCCTCACCGGTGTGATCGTCTCGGTCGACACCGAATACAACACATCCTACAGTAACGTTACCGTCACAATCGTGGTCGGCGATATGACCAATAAGCCCATTCAGTGCTTCCGCCTGACCGGTACAGGTGCTGACGTGATCGGTGTTAACGATGAGATCACCGTTACCGGCACGCTGACGAGCTACTACGGCACTATTGAGTTCGCCCAGGGCTGCACGCTTGATTCCTACGTTGACAACGCAGGTCCCGTCTATGCAGGCACGCTCTATACCTTCAGTGACTATGCTGCAGGTACGCAGTATGCACAGAACGAGGTTCACAAGCTTGACGATAAGGTAACCGTTACTACCAACGACGCACACTTTACCACTCAGATCAGACTGTACGACAGCTCTAACAACGACGGCACTGCCGTCTTTGCTTGCAGCGGTACTGTGACTGCGGTGACGCTCAATGCAGGCTACAAGGAGGCGACCCTTCAGCTTTACGGCTCGACTGACGGCACGACCTGGACGCTCATCGACGAGTTTACCACGGCTTCTGCCTACATGAATTTCGAGTCCTCCATTACAGGCGATGAAGGCTACACCTACCTCAAGCTTGACGCCGTTGGCGCTCAGGTCAGAGTAGCGAACATTATGATTGCCATTGCGGGCTGAGTACACGCTTGTTAAAGGCATCTGTATCAGGTTTAGAAAAGCACCCTACGGTCATCAAGACCGTAGGGTGCTTTTTTTTGCGCGGCGGATACTTGCCATTTCGCCTGTCGCCTGCCGTATACGTCACTGTATATGTGTATATACAGCTTTTTCAAAGCAGACAGTCTTCGAGAACGAGGAGGTTTACGCATCCGCTGATCACCGTGCAGGCGTCGATTGCGATGATGCCCTTTCTGTGAAAGGGCTTATAATTCCTAGCTGAGCGCCGTTTATCGAATTTTCTGCCGTACGAGGCTGAGCGATGTCCACAGACCACTGTTTTTTCTTCGTCGGTATATCGGTTGGGGTAGAGCTTGTGCCATTCCAGCCATCGGGCATTCCTCCATTCGTCGGCAGTGGCGTTTCTCCAATCGGGGTGAGGGGCAGGGCCTTCGTCGGTCTGTCTGATCGGTAACCAGCCGTGAACGAAGATATAGTGCCTTGTTTCAAAATAATCCACCATAGAGTCAAGAAATGCAGTGACGTCGGCCTCGTCGCGGTGGTCAGGATAGAGATACAGACCTTCGGTGATCGCGTCGCGCCCGAAGAATTCCTCAACCGTGATATCGGTACCGTTGAGAAGGTCTGTCTCGGTCAGGCGACGGCGCAGGAGCGCTTTTTCGAGAGTGTCCTCGTGGTTGCCGCGGATCAGCACCTTATGCGTCAGGCGGTCGGTAAAACGAAGGACGGCGCGATTCTGCCTGCCACGGTCAAACAGATCGCCGCAGGAGATGAAAAGATGGCTCGGGTCGTCGGGATCAAAGGCGGCTTCCTTCAACGCTGCCTTCAGCTGGTCGGCGTGACCGTGTATATCGGAGACTACGAATAATTTCATGATCGTTTCACCACCCATTATCAAAAGCTCACGAGCATAGTGTAGCACAGTTTTTTTCTTTTTTCAAGCGGTCTCTTGGCAAAATCAGCCGTCGGGAAGGCGCTTCGGGTAGACGAAGACCGTCCGGCTATTGACTTTTTCGGAAAAGTCAACTATAATAGGCATATCCGGCTTACACGGTGAGGAAGGTGCTTATGAGACCCATCAACAGATTTCTACTCGTTTTTCTTGTTTTCGTTATGCTCTTCGGCTTGCTGGCCTCCTGCGCCACCCCTGCCGTCGATGCTGATCGCCCGACCTCGCTGACGGTTGAAAACGGTGGACGGCATACGCTGACCTTAGGCGAAAGCCTTCAGCTTGTGACGGACTTGCCTGACAAGCAGGCGGATAAGGTCGAGTGGTCTGCCTCCAATGAGTGCGTTTTCGTTTTTGAAAGCGGTCTTGTCCTTGCGCGCAAGGAGGGAACCTGTACCGTCACGGCAACCTACGGCGAATTGTCCGACTTCGTGCTGATCGAGGTCGTTTCGCAAAAGAGTGAAGGCGGCGATGAAAGCACCGCCGGGAGCAGCAGTGAGGTTACGCCCAAGGATGAAACGCCCGAGATCACCACGGATATCTATGCCGATATGTCGAAAGAGGCGTTTTATGCCGATTATGAAGAGGCGAGCTGTTACCTTGATGCCTATTACCGCAGTCAGCACGGGCTTATGTCCGGCTCGCTTGAGGTGTCCGATCAAGCACCCACGCTTTCTTCTTACCGACCGATGAAGCAGGGCCTTTACGTCCGTAATTCAATTGCCTATTTTGAGGACGAAAACACCTACGTCGTGGTGGACGCTTACGGCAACGAGGTGATGGAGATCTATCGCGGCGGTGGGTATATCACCCTTGAGGAGGTGGCGGCTTACGTCTATGCCTTCGGGGACGTGCCGGCAAATTATGTTGCTTCCAAAAAAGTCTCACCGACAGAGAGCGTGTGGGGCGAATACCTCCGCCTCAATCACTCCGCCTTCAGCGGCGATACGTCCAAATATCCCTACGAGCCCGTTTTGCCGCGTATCAGCGGCTGCGGCGGCGATCTGTATTACTACGAGATCGATATCGGCACGACGGGAACCGATTGCGACCCGAAATACGATGCCGTGCTATATAACGACGGCTACAGCATCGAGCGCGGTGCGGCGCGTATCGTCTATACGCGCTTTGACCGGAACTACGACCATATTGACGACCCGAACGAGCGCTACGTTTTCTACACCTACAACCATTACAACGATTTTCAGGAGTATCTGAATTATTACGGCGGGTGGGGTGAGATGTTTGGCAATATTACGGGCGGTGGCGTTATTTCGAGCAAGTATACCTGTAATCCCACGCCTTACGTCCTCACGTATATGGATACCATCAGCCGGAGCGTTGCGACGGCGTTCGTCATGCTTCCGTCAAAACGCCGTTTTGCGGCGTAAGCATGGGTGTGCGAAGAGCATACCGTAGCCTTATATGAATCAGCGCCCTCATCCCGGTTTGTTTGGAGGAGGGCGCTTTCGCTGTTGATCGTTTTGGGCGTTTATCGTTCGTTCAGATACTGCAGGCGTTCAAAAACGGGCAGGTTGGAGCGTTCAAAGGTCAGTGGCGTGACCGAGATGAGATTTTGGTTGATGCAGTCGATATCGACCGTTGTGTCGCTCGTTCCGTATTCAACCGGATGACCGACCTGCAGATAGATGTCGTTCCCCTGCGGCAGAAATTCGTCGGTATAGTAGATGCCGCCAAGACGCGTGATGCGGATGCCCTCGACTGTTTCGGGAATATTGATATTGTAAAGGTCGCTTTCCTCCAGCAGGCGGTGCTCTTCGAAGAAGCACTGCAAGCTGTCAAGTGCCTCGAAAGCGGGATCAAAGGTGTGGGTGTCGGTCGAGAGGGCGATTCCCTTGATGCCGAGGCGCGCCGCCTCAAAGATCGCGCCTGCCGTACCCGAATAGACGGTGTCTCTGCCGAGGTTATAGCCGCGGTTGATGCCCGAAATGACGAGATCGAAGTCGAGCTTCAGACCGAGTACGCCGAAACGGACGCAATCGGCAGGGGTGGATTCGACCGAATAGGCGGGGTATCCGCCTTCAAGCGTGACCTTTTTGATCTCAAGCGGGCTGAAAAAGTCGATCGCGTGGCTTTTGCCGCTTTGCTCGACCTTCGGGGCGATGGTGACGACCTCACCGAGCTTTTCCGCCCACTTGACGAGACGGGGCAGGGCGGGGGCGAAAACGCCGTCGTCGTTGGTGACGAGTATTCTCATAGCCAGCCCTCGTTGCTTTCCTTGTATTCCTTGAGACGCGCGTCGGCGTCACCGATCAGCGCGTTCATCTCTTTCTTGCTGTAGACGGTAGCGCCGCTGGCACAGGCGTGGCCTCCGCCGTTATATTTTTCAGCGATCGGATTGACGGTGACAAAGCGCGAGCGCAGACGCACGCGGAACGAGCCGTCGTCGTTTTCGATGATGGCAAGCCAGATGAGGCAGTCCCTGATGCCCTCCATGTAGGAGACCGAGTTGCTTGCCTGCTCACCTGTGAGTTCAAAACGCCTCTGCATTTTTTTGTCGACGAGAAGATAGAGCACGCCGTTTGCCGTGCGCTTCATGTGGTTATAGACATACGCCTGAAAGGCAAGCGTGTTATAATCCTTGACGTAGAGGCGCGAATAGAGCGTATCCGTGTCGATGCCAAGCTCAAGCAGCATGCCTGCGAGAAGCATCGTTCTGCCCGATACCTCGCGAAAACGGAATCTGCCCGAATCGGTCACCATACCCGCGTAGATGGCGGTAGCGGCGGGAATATCGATCTTCAGCTCTTTATGGAACGCCGCGTAAAACTCGGCGATCATTTCAGAGGCCGAGGAGCGCTCGTCCTCCACCCACGAAAGGTCGCCGTAGGGGGCAACGTCGATGTGATGGTCGATCTTGACAAGCTCCTTACAGAGCGTGAACCGGGGATTGGAAAGACGCTCGGTCGTGGCGGTGTCGATCGCGATGCCGAGGGCTTCTCTGTATAGCTCGTCGTCGAGCTCGGCATCCTCTTCTCCGAGAAAGGAAACGTAATCGGAATAGTCTGTATTAATGACGTAGACTTCTTTTTCGGGGAAGCTGGCGCGGAGAATACCGCGAAGGCCGAGCGTTGAGCCGACAGCGTCACCGTCGGGGCGCTTGTGGCGGAAAATAATAATGCGGTTATATGCCTTGATCCTGTCAAGGATCTGTGTCATGAGCTTGTTATTCATAGAAGATCACCTCAATTGGAAATGAGTGCGTCGAGGTCGGCAAGCATGGCAAACGCCGCCTCGCGGTCAGTCAGCGTTGCGCCGCTTGCTTTTTCGTGACCGCCGCCGCCGTATTTTCTGGCAATGACGTTGATATTATAGCGGCTTGAGCGAAGCTCGGCAAGCACGCCGTCTTCGGTCTCGGTGAAGTTTACCCAGATATCCACGCCGCGTATGTCCGACATAACGCCTACCATGCCGCGCGAGATCGTGAAGATATCCGCACCGCTTTTCGTAACATCCTCAAGCGTGGAATAGATATACGCGACGTTTTTCTCGCTGAACTGCACCTTCAGGGTGTATTCGGCGCGGAGTCTGATGCGGGCATAGTCGTCGGCGTAGAGGTTTTTGTAAATGTCGGTGGTGTCAAAGGATCGCTCCATCAGAAAAGAGGCAAGCCGGAAGGTGTTTGCGTTGGTGGAGTCGTAGCGGAATCTGCCCGAATCGGTCACCATACCCGTGTAAAGCGATTTGGCGGCAAGCGGCGAGACGGTCAGATCCGATTCAATCGCAAAGGCTGTGATGAGTCCGCAGCAGCTCTCATACGACGTGTCGGTGACCTCAAGCTCAGCGATGGTCTCACAGAAGATATGATGGTCGATGCGCGCCGTCCTCGCGGCAGTCGTATAGCGGCTGTCGCTGATCAGTGCCTTTGCCGAGGTATCCAGGATGAGAGCAAGCGCATTGGTATATACGCTGTCCTCCACCTCGTCCATGACCGAATCCTCCATAAAGGCGTAGCGGCCTGCCGCATCACCGACGGCAAGGACGGTCTTTTCGGGGAAGGTGTCTTTGAGAATATGCTTTAAGCCGACCTGACTGCCAATGGCGTCTCCGTCGGGATTCTTGTGGCGGTGAATAATGACCGTATCGGCCTTGCGGATGGCGTCCAGGATCTGTTCAAACATGAATATATCTCCTTATACGGGATAACCGTGCGTTCATTTCTCTATGACCGTAGCGGTCATACGGTTTATTATAACACAGTTTCCGACGAAAATCAACCGATAACACGCCGTTTCTCAATATAACGCATGCTGTTTTTCAAAAAAACACGCCGTTTTTCAAATGCGGCTTTTCTTTGTGGTGAAAACCGTTGGGAAGATTATGGAAAAATCGGAAGCGATCCGCTGAAAATGAAGAAAAAAGCAAGAAAAAAACCTTGTTTTTTGCTGAAAAAAGTGCTACAATGATACCTGTAATAAAATGCGGTTTTGTACCCTTGTAAAAAGGATATACCTTTTTTGAAAAACCGCCCATGCGTAAGGATGGCATAATGAAACTGACGAATATTAGCGGCTTTGGCACGATCGATGCATTCGTCGCACATAAGCTCGAAGCTTTTGCCAAAGACGAAAAGACCTTTGCCACACTGTTTTTTTACATGTTTTCCGAAAAAGAGAATACGATGTACGAGACCTCGGACGGCTTCCGCATCCAAAAAACCACCTACGGAGACTGCCGCGAGAGGATCCTTCTGCGTGCCTCCGCTATGGCCGAGGCACTGTCGGGCATACCCTCGGGCGCACTCATCGGTCTTGCGATGGATAATTCCCCGTTATGGCTCGAGAGCTTTTGGTCGATCCTTTTGCTCGGCTACCGTCCGCTTCTCATGAATCTTCGCCTGCCCGCTTCGCTTCTTGAATCGGTGCTTGACGAGCATAAGGTTGCCGCCGTCATTTCGGACGGCAGGACCTACGGCGTTCCCACCTTCGACGCAGGGACGCTTGCAGGAGAGGGAAGAGTGCCCTACGAGCCTACGACTTGGGGTGACGAGGTCGTTTTCATGTCCTCGGGCACGACCGGTGCCGTCAAGCTCTGTGCCTATACCGCCGAGAATTTCTACTATCAGATCGCAGACAGCGCCGCAATCATCAGAAACTGCCCCGAGATCAAGCGGCATTACGAGGGTGAGATCAAGCAGCTCATGCTCCTGCCGCTTTACCACGTCTTCGGTTTTATTGCAGTCTATCTCTGGTTCGGCTTTTTCTCGCGCAGCTTCGTGTTTTTGAAGGATCTGAATCCGTCAACGCTTCTCAACACGGTGCGTAAGCATAAGGTGACGCATATTTTCGCCGTTCCGCTCGTCTGGGATACCGTCTGCCGCGAAGCGATGAAGAAGATCAGGGCGCGCGGTGAAAAGACCTACAACAAGTTCCAAAAGGCCATTCGCAGCTTCAATAAGCTTGGAGCTTTCGGAAACATTCTTGCCAAAAAAGCCTTGCGCGAGGTGCGCGACAATCTCTTCGGGGACAGCATCTGCTTCCTTATTTCGGGCGGCAGTCAGGTCAGCGAAGGCACGCTTGCCTTCTTTAACGGCATCGGCTACCATATGGCGACCGGCTACGGCATGACGGAGGTCGGCATCACCTCTGTGGAGGTATCGAACAGTAAAAAGCGTCTCAACTCCGCCTCGGTCGGTCACGCCTTCGGCAACACCGAATATGCCCTTAGCGAAAAGGGCGAGCTTCTGGTACGAGGCAAAACGATGGCGGCGCGTGTGACGGTGAAAAGCGTTGTGACGGTCACCGATTACAGCGTATGGTTCAATACCAAGGATCTCGCAAGATGCGAGGGCGACGCCTACTATATAGACGGCCGCTGTGACGATCTGATCATTCTGCAAAACGGCGAGAATCTCAATCCCGTACTGATAGAGCCTAAATTAAAGGTCGCCGGCTGTCGTTCTCTCTGCCTTTTTGCCGATGAAAACAAGCAGCCTGTCCTGCTCGTCAGCATCACGGCGTGCTTCTCGGCAGAAAGGCTGAAAGCGATCGGAGACGCTTTGAACGAAGCCCTTCGCGCAGCGCATCTTGAAGGAAGCGTGAAGAAGATCCGGTTTACCTTGGATGCGCTTCTTGAGAAAAACGATTTCAAGATCTCCCGTCGCGGGGTGGCAAAACGCTACGCGGCAGGTGACTTTCGTCTTCTTGACCTTGCCGATCCCTCAAAGGAGGTCAGCAGGCTCAAGACAGAGCTTGAGAAGGAGGTCTCGGCGCTGGTTGCCGAGGCGCTTGAAAAGCCGATCGAAGAGGTCGGTGTGAACGACGGCTTCTTCCTCGATCTCGGCGGCACAAGTCTCGATTATTTCGCGCTGATCGGTCTTGTGAGAAGTCGCTACGGTGTGGAGCTTCCCATGAACGACGGCGAACGTCTTGTGAGTGTCAAGTCGCTTTGCGACTATATTGCCGGGAGCTAATGCTTTTCACATAACGAAAATGAGGTGACATACATGGTACGACCATTGAATAGAAAATGGAAAGAATTTCTGTTTGCTTTTTCCGGCTTTGGCCCAAACTTTCTGATGGTGCTGATGGGTGCGTATTTTACCGATGCCATCAATCCCGCCGCGCTCGGCATGAACCAGACCTATCAATCGATCGCGCAGGGCACCTGCTTCATTCTGCCCGCCGTCTTCCCGATCCTTTACGCATGCGGCAAGGCGTTTGACGGTGTGATCGATATTCCCTTCGCGCATATCACCGATACGCTTTCGACCCGCTTCGGCAGACGCAGACCTGCTATCGCCGTCTGCTTTGTCCCGATGGTCGTCAGCTTCGTCCTCTGCTGGATCCCGATAGGGGGTGCAAATAAACAGCTGCTCAATACGATCTGGATCTTTGTATGGAGTCTTATCTTCTTTGCAAGCTACACGATGTGTCTCATCGCCTTCTACGGCTCGTTTTCCACCGTCTGCTCGGATGAGCCGCAGAGACTGCGCGTGTCCGGCTACAAGTCCTTCTTCGATACCATTTCCTACTGCCTCGTTTACGCGCTCGTGCCGCTGATCCTCGACGGCTGTAAGCTGCATATTGACAGATTTGTCTTTATCTGCACACCGCTTATGCTCACCATGCTGATCCCGCTCTTCATGATCAAGGAGGGTGAAAAATACGGCTATCCCGAAAACGAAGGCCTCTCTTCCGAAAAGATCTCAATGCTCGAGAGCCTGAAGCTCACCTTCAAAAACCGCATCTTCCGCCACTGGACCTACGTCAACTGTTGCACCTTCTTCGGTCTGCAGATGTTTCTCGTCGGCATGAATGCCATGATCATCGGCGGTATGGGCTTTAACGGTGCCGAGATGGCGCTTGTGAATACCTGCGCTTTTGCGCCCGTGCCCGTCATGCTCTATCTTTTTAACAAGCTCAAGGCGAAAAAAGGTGTTCGCTTTACTTACCAGACCTGCCTGCTCTCCTTTGCTATAGCAATCCTCTCCTTTTTCCTCGGCTCGCTGCTCGTTACGGGCGGCAACAAGCCTCTGCAGTATCTTATCGGCTGTCTCGGAGGCGTGATGGGTAGTTGGTCGATCGGCGCGTTCTTCATGATGCCCTATCTTGCCCCTGCACAGATCTCTGCCGTTGAAGAAAAGCTCACCGGCAAAAATCACTCCGCTATGTATTTTGCGGGTAACTGCGTGACCACCTCGATCGTGGGTGCGATCTCGGGCTCGCTCGTCTATGAGAGCATTAAGAACCTCTTCTTCTCGACCGATGCTTCGGGCATCGTTGCAGCCGAGAATCAGGCGGAGGCTGCTCTTTCCTTCGGCGTATCTGCGAACACCGTTTTCAACCTCGGCACGACGCTCGTTCCCTTCATCGTCTGCGTTGCTTGCGTACTCGGCTTTTTCCTTGCCTTCAAGATGCCGAGAGACTACACACCTGCTGAGATAGCAAAGGAGTTCAAGAAGATGGATCCCACACTGGATATTTCTTCTATCGAGCAGGAGAAGGCACCTGTCGAAAAGAGCGAGATCATCTTCGTGCAGGTCGGTCTTACGGTTCTTTCGGGCTTTATCTTCGGTTTTATCTGGGCAGGTATGCTCTTCAGCCATATCAAAAAGCTCCTCGGCAAGGGACGGCCTGTCCTTTCGTGGCTTCTTGCCTCCTTCGTCCCCTTCGGCTCTACGGTTGTCGCGCTCAAGGTCAATGAGGCGCTTTACAACGAGGCAACGGTGCGCGGTATCACTCTGAAAAAGCATACTGCGCTGATCGTTACGTCCTCGCTTATCTTCTTCATTCTCCCCATCAACCCTATCGCCCTGGCTCTTCTCCAAAGCAAGGTCAACAAGTTCTACGAGGCAAGTACGTCAGATGAGACTGATCGCATTCCTGTTTAATTGGCTTGTAAAGATCACGGGCTTTATCCCACAGCTTTTTGCCTTTCGCACCAAGGTCACTTACGAGGATCGCGCTCTGCAGGGCAGAAGGATCAAGGGCAAGGCCATCCTGATCTCAAATCACAGCTTTCTGACAGACTTTGCCGCCATGATGTTCGTCTTCATGGGCAGAACGCTTCGCTGTGTCACGGCAGAGCTGATGTATCAGAAGAACATCTTTATGACGCTTTTCCTCGTTCTGTCGGGTACGGTCAAGGTCGACCGCAACACACACGACTTCTCCTTTATTGACAAATGCAAAAAGATCCTTGATAAGGGCGGCGTTATCGAGATCTATCCCGAAGCGCGCCTGCCGCACCGGGACGAAGAAACGCCGCTCCCCTTTAAGCCGAGTGCCGTCTACCTTGCACTTGAAAGCGGCGCGCCCATCATCCCCGTCTACAATAACGGCAAATATTTTTCCAAAGAGCGAAACCGCGTGATCATTGGCAAGCCGATCCTTGTGAGTGAGCTTTACGATCCCCAAAAAAGCGAAAAAGACAATATCACCTATATCACCGATTTCCTGAGAGGTAAGATCATTGAACTCCGAAACGAACTTGAATCCCAACAAAACAGCAGACAAAGGGATGCCTGAAAAGCCCAAAAAGCCCAAGTCAAAAAGGGAGAACAATTTTTTCTACGATTTCGTCAAGATCACGGGAGCGCTTCCCGCCCTGATCTGGCTGAGACCGAAGATCATCTATATGGGCGATACGCGTCACACCAAGATCAAGGGCGGCGTACTCGTTACCTCGAATCACGCCTCCTTTACCGACCCCGTGACGATGCTTTGCACCTTCTGGAACAAACGCCCCGGATTTCTTGCCACGAAGGAGCTCTACTCCTCCAAATTGAAAAATTTTCTCTTTACGCACTTTCACTGCGTCAAGGTCGATAAGAACAACTTCGGTCTTGGCTCCTTCCGCGGCGTGATCGCCGAGCTGAAAAAAGGACGTCCCGTGATCATTTTCCCCGAGGGTGAGGTCAATCGCAGCGGGGAAGAGATGCTCTCCTTCAAGTCAGGTGCGGTGTATATGGCTCAAAAGGCGGGCGTTCCCATTCTGCCCGTCTGTATCATCAAGCCGAAACGCTGGTATAACCGCGTCAGGGTGCTGATCGGGGATCTCATTGACGTTGCCGCCCTCTGCGGTGACCGTCCCAAGAGTGACGATCTCGCACGCGTCAGTGCTATCGTGCGCGACAGGGAGCTTGCGCTCATACGCACCTTCACAGGCGAGGCTTCCTCTGAAGAAAAGGCTGAAGACACCGACCGTGCCGACAATGCCGATACCGCCGAAACGAAAGTATAAACGAATGAAAGCCCCGAGGACTGACCATGACATGGGTATTTACTGAGCCTGCCTTTGGTGATATGATCCGTGTAAAGGCGGGAAGCGTTTACCACTACGGCATTTTTCTCTCGGAGGATGAGATCCTGCAGTTCGGCAAGAATCCCTCTTTGAGAGGGCCTGCGCTGCCCGATGAGGTAGAGGTGCTGTCAACTGATATTGACGATTTTCTTGCAGGCGGCTTTCTTGAGGTGGCAAGTCTTTCCAAAAAAGAGAAAAAGGCCTGCCGGACAAAGGACGCCGTTGCCGCGTACGCGCGAGCACGCCTCGGCGAGAAGGGCTATCACGTTCTTTACCACAACTGCGAGCATTTTGCAACCGCCGCACTCTTTGGAAGGGCAAGATCCTTGCAAGCGGAAGCTCTGCCTCTTCCAAAGGAGGCGCTTTTGCGCGTCTATCTTGCTGTCTTGCCCGAAAAGGTCTCTCACGGAAGGCTTTATCCGTCCTTACGCGACAAAGAGGTGAGGGCGGTGGGAAACGAGCGTCTTCGACGTGAGAAATTTTTCGCATGGAAGCTGCTCGAATACGCCTTTTCCGATACCTTCGGCTTAAAAATGAAGCACTGCGTCTTTACGAAGGATGAAAACGGCAAATGGCATACGCCCGATCTTCACTTTTCGATCTCTCACGGTGGAGGGGCTGTTGCTGTGGCGGTCGGCCTTACGCCGATCGGCGTGGATATCGAGGCCACTTCCGAGAAAAAAAGCACGCGCCTTCTCGACATAGTCCTGACAGACAAGGAGAAAGAGGTGCTTAAGGCACTGTCTGAACAAGAGAAAAACGATTATTTTTACAAGATATGGACACGCAAGGAGGCGCTTTTCAAAAAAAGCGGGCAGGCTGCCTTCCGTCCTGCCGAAATTGAAAGCGCACAAGACGGTGTTATCGATCTCATTCTGACGCTCGGTGACAAGCGGTTTGTATTGTCCGTGGCTTCCGAAAATGCCGAGAAGGCACTTATCGTTCCCGATATTAACCTGTAAGGAGACGCGGTCTTGGTTACTGCGGCGTTTATTGCACATACTAAGACCGAAATCACGATATTTTATGGCAAGTAAGAGAACGAAAAAATTGATTGCAGCCATTCTTGCATCCCTGTCGGGTGTGAGCGCGATGACGGTGGCCTCCTTCGTCGTTGCCTACGACGCGGTATTCCCACGCTACGAGCGTCCCGATTATACCCTGAAGCCGGGACAGTACTGCTTTGAGCGACTCGGCGGCAGTATTGAACGCCGACTTTTCAGCTTTCCCTCCAAGGAGGAGATGCTTCAGGGCTATTACTATCCCGCCCGGGATCAGAAGGGGCTGATCCTCGTCGCACACGGCTTCCACGCGGGTGCGGATGACTATCTGCCCATGATCGAATATTTTGTCAGACACCGATACGCCGTTGTTACCTATGACGTGACGGGCACCTACGATTCAGAGGGCGAGACTACCGTCGGTATGTGTCAATCGCTCGTTGATATCGACTACGCCATCCGCTATCTGAAATCAGATTCCGCCTTTGCCGACATGCCGCTCTATCTCGTCGGGCATAGCTGGGGCGGCTACGCCGTTTCCTCGGTGCTTGCACTCCAGAAGGATATCAAAGCCTGTGCCTGCATTGCGCCGATGAACAGCGGCTACACCATGATGCTTGAAAAGGGCGAGCAGTTTGCAGGCAAGCTGGCGCGTATGCCCAAGCCGCTTTTCGATGCCTATCAGAAGATCGTGTTCGGTGAGTATATCCATCCCAACGGCTTTTCGGGCGTGAACGCGGTCGATATTCCCGTTGTGATCGCACAGGGGATCGACGACAGGATCATTACCTTCAACGGTCAGTCGGTGATGGCACACAGACATGAGATCACCAATCCGAATGTCGTTTACTATATCGGTAAGGGTGTGCACGGCGATCACAACAATATCTGGCATTCGCCCGATGCCGCCCTCTATCAGATGGAGGTTGAGAGCGAATTGAAGCTCCTTGCCATCGAAAAAGGAGGGGAGTTGACCGACGATGAAAAACGCGCTTTTTATGAAACGGTCGATCACCGCCGCTACAGTGCGGTCAACGAGGATCTGATGTCGCTCATCCTCGACACCTTTGACAAGGCGTGACAGCCTGTCGATATTATCCGAATTGCCAAAAAGGCGGGCGCTGACACCCGCGAAAACAAAGGAAACAGTCATGAGACTTGATGAACTCTTTCAAACGAAACGCTCCACGCTCTCCTTCGAGGTCTTTCCTCCCAAAACCGAAGACTCCTACGAAAGCGTGTCGGAGGCGGTCAAGGAGATCGCCGCTCTGAAGCCCGACTATATGAGCGTGACCTACGGCGCCCTCGGTACGAACGCGGGCTTCGCCACCTCGATCGCCACCGAGCTTCAGCGCGATTACGGCGTGACCTCACTGGCGCATTTCAGTTGCATCTTATCAACCAAGGCGAGCGTCAGAGAGCATCTTGAAACGCTGAAGACACACGGTATCGAGAATATCCTTGCGCTGCGCGGCGACCTTCCCCAAGGCTTTGATGCCTCACATCTTGAATACCGCTATGCCTCGGAGCTTGTTTCTGAGATAAAATCGCGGGGCGATTTCTGCGTCGGCGCGGCCTGCTATCCCGAGGGACATCCCGAAGCCGATACGCTTGCCGCCGATATCGACGCGCTCAAGCATAAGGTCGATTGCGGCTGTGATTTTCTCGTGACGCAGATGTTTTTCGACAATAATATCCTTTATAATTACTTATTCAAGCTCCGCGACAGAGGCATTACCGTCCCTGTCGTGCCGGGCATCATGCCCCTGACCAACGCGAAGAGCATCAAGCGCATCTGTGCTTTGTCGGGCACGTCGCTTCCGCCTCGCTTTAAGATGATCATCGATCGCTACGGTGACAATCCCGAAGCCATGAAGCAGGCAGGTATAGCCTATGCGACCGAGCAGATCGTCGATCTCTATGCCAACGGCATATCCGCCGTTCACGTCTATTCGATGAACAAGCCCGACGTGGCGGCCAAGATCAAGGATAATCTGTCGGCAATTATTCAATGAAAGGCTGTTGAGCTTCTATGAAAACCTCGGCGTTATTCAGCAAAAAACGTATTCTTCTTTTTGACGGCGGCACAGGCTCTCTTCTTGTGGAGCGCGGTCTTCGTCCGGGTGAAAAGCCTGAAGGCTGGAATCTCTCGCATCCCGACGTGATCGAAGAGCTGCACGCTGCTTATATTGCCGCAGGGGCGGATATCATCAAGACCAACACCTTTGGTGCTTATCGCCACAAGTGGGGAAGTGAAACGGCAGGAGTGATCGAAGCCGCCCTCGATTGCGCCCATCGCGCGGTCGACAAGGCGGGCAAGAGCACGCTTGTGGCGCTTGATCTGGGCCCTACGGGTAAGCTTATCGAGCCCTTCGGCGACCTTGCCTTCGAGGAGGCGGTGTCGATCTTTGCTGAAGCGGTGAAGGTGGGCGCGCCCCGTGCCGATCTCATTCTCATCGAAACGATGAGCGATCTTTACGAGCTGAAGGCGGCTGTTCTTGCCGCTAAAGAAAATTCCGATCTTCCTATCATAGCCACCGTCGCACTTGACGCGCGCGGCAAGCTGATGACGGGTGCAGACGTGGAGACCGTTGTGGCACTTCTTGAGGGTCTGGGTGTTGCCGCCCTCGGCGTGAACTGCGGCTTCGGGCCATCTGTCCTTCGTCCCTTCGTTGAGCGCATGGCAAGGGTCGCCTCTCTGCCGCTTGCCGTTAACCCAAACGCAGGCCTCCCCGCCGTGCGTGACGGTAAGACGGTTTATGACCTGACGCCCGATCTCTTTGCTTTTGAAATGTCATCGCTTCTCGGTGAGGGCGTCTTCTTTGCAGGCGGCTGCTGCGGCACGACGCCTGACCATATCGCCGCACTTAACAAGGTCGTCAAGGCCTGCCCTGCGCCGATTCTGACCGATAAAGCGCGTACTGTCGTCACCTCCTATACCCATACCGTGCTTTTTGACAGAGATCCGATCCTCATCGGCGAACGCCTCAATCCCACCGGCAAGCCGAGGCTCAAGGTGGCTCTCAGAGAAAACGATCTGGGCTATATTGAGGATGAAGGCATTGCACAGTCCGAAAGCGGTGCGATGATCCTGGACGTTAACGTCGGCCTTCCCGAGCTTGACGAGCCAAGTGTCCTCGCTGAGGTAGTCAGAGCACTGCAGGAGGTGCTGGACACCCCTCTTCAGATCGATACCTCAAACGCTTCCGCCATGGAAAGAGCCTGCCGCATTTACAACGGCAAGCCGCTTCTCAATTCTGTCTCGGGTAAACGTGAGAGCATGGAAGCCATTTTCCCGATCGCCAAGAAGTACGGCGGCGTCGTTATCGCCTTGACTCTTGATGAAAACGGCATTCCCGCCACCGCCGAGGGCAGAGTGGCGATCGCCGAGCGTATTCTCGCGGTTGCGAAGACCTACGGTCTTTCTGCCAAGGATCTTATTTTCGATCCTCTGGCACTTGCAATCTCCTCCGAGCAAAATGCCGCCAAGGTGACACTTGACGCAGTGAAAGCGCTGTCCCTGCGCGGCTATAAGACCTCGCTCGGTGTGTCCAATATCTCCTTCGGTCTACCTTCGCGCGATAGGATCAACGGCACCTTCTTCGCCCTTGCCCTGCAGTCCGGCTTATCTGCTGCTATCATGAATCCTTTTTCGGAATCCATGATGCTTGCCTACCGCGCCTATCGCGTACTGATGGGGCTTGATGCCTCTGCCGCCGATTACATTGCCTCCCTCGTTGCGCCCGATAGCGCGCTTCACGCCGATACGCTTCAGAATGCCATCATCAAGGGCCTTTCGGACAAGGCGACGACCTTGGCTGAAGCGCTTCTTATCACCAAGACGCCTCTTTCCGTGATCAACGAGGACATTATCCCTGCCCTTGACGAGGTGGGCAAGAGCTTTGAGGTCGGAAAGCTTTTCTTGCCTCAGCTTCTCGCCTCAGCCGATGCCGCTAAAGCGGTCTTTGAGGTCGTCAAGCGCAGTATGCCCGCTTTCTCTATGACCGAGGAGGAAAAAAAGGTCGTTCTTGCCACCGTCAAGGGCGATATTCACGATATCGGTAAGAATATCGTCAAGGTCATGCTTGAAAACTACGGCTACACGGTCATCGACCTCGGCCGCGACGTGCCTGCAGAGGCTATCGTCGATGCCGCAAAATGCCATCGCGTCAGGCTCGTCGGTCTCAGCGCCCTGATGACGACCACCGTTTCCTCTATGGAAGAGACAGTCCGTGCTTTGCGTGCAGCGGGGCTTACCTGTAAGGTCGTGGTCGGCGGAGCCGTTCTCAACGAGGAATACGCCGCTATGATCGGTGCGGATTTTTATGCAAAGGATGCCCTCGCCACCGTCCGTTATGCCGACGAGGTGTTTGCAAAATAAGGAGCGACGCTCCGGGATCTCACGTGGGGCACTGCCACGAAACCGCGTCGGAATCCTTTTCGGGCAGCGGTTTTTGTTCACCGAAAGCTCCTGAAGGGCCATCATACCTGCAAAAAGGGATAAGGCTCCCTTTACACAAGGAAGCCTTGGTTGGTACAAGCCCATTTATTTGCAAACAGATCAAAATCCGGTTGAAGTCCTTACTTCAGACTTACGAAGCGAAAGCCCTGTGAGACATAAGCAAAGATCCGAATAAATCAAAAAACCCGTTTCCCCGGAAAGAAACAGGTTTTGAGATAGAGGAACGGGATTTGAGGTAGGGAAAAAGATTTGGAAGCAGACAGATCAAGCCGCGTAGGCAAGACGGCGCTTGTAGATCGTCTCCCATCCGATCCATGTGGTGATGACGCTTCCTTTTTCGACCTCGTAGGTGATCGTCGTGCCGTCGGTGATCAGCGTGACGGTGCCGTTCAGATCGGTGCGGAAGATGGTTTTGGCGTGGTCGTCGATCCTATCCATTGCCCCTGCCGTCGGATGGCCGTAGCTGTTACCCTCGCCGCAGGAGAAGATCGCGTAATCGGGCGTTGCGTAAGCAAGAAGCGCCGTGCTGTTGGAGGTCTCCGAGCCGTGATGTCCCGCCTGGAAAACGTCTACGTCCAGCTTTGACTTATAATCCGAAACAAGCTCTGCCTCGCGTTTCGTCTCGGCGTCGCCCGTGAAGAGGAACTTCGTCTCTCCGTAGGTCATGAGGATGCAAAGGCTGTTTTCGTTTTCATCGCTGTACCTATTCTCCTCCGTGATGCACGAGGAGATCACTTCAAAGTGAACACTGCCCATCGTGAAGCTATACCCCTTTTCGGGATAGATCACATTGGCGTTTTCCTTTTCAATATTACTGACGAGTGTTTTGCCGGTTGCCGATTCTGGTTCGTAATCGTAGGTCAGCACGTTTTTGACCTCACAGAGCTCCAGAATCTTTGACGCACTGCCGATATGGTCGTAGTCGTAATGCGTGATCACGAAGTAATCCAGCGTCGTGATGCCCATCTCGCTGATACGGTCGTCAGCGTCGGTGTATTGTGAGCGAAGTTCCTTGCCCGCGTCGATCAGCATCCTTTCGCCTGTCGAGGTCTCGATCAGGGTGGCGTCACCCTGCCCGACATCCAGGAAGGTGACTCTGACCGCACCGTCGGGAATCGGTACCTCAATGTTACTCTGATCGTCCGCGATATAGTTGTGATAGACGTACCACGCTGAAACGAAGATCAAAAGAGCCACAACAGAGGATACGAAGCGTTTGAATTTTTTTCTGGCACTGCGTTTTCTTGCCATATCAGCCTCCTGCATACGGATAAAATAGTCATAGCTTATATTAACATATTTGAAAGCTGAAAACAAGAGCAAAATCGATTTTTGCCGACATTTCTGAAAGGAGCTGCCATGAACGATCGCGACTATATGCGCCACGCGCTCTCTCTTGCCGAAAAAGCCGGGGCACTCGGCGAAGTGCCGATCGGGGCTGTCGTTGTATGGGACGGCAGCGTTGTGGGCGAGGGGTACAACCTGCGCGAGAGCGAAAAAAACGCACTTCTCCACGCCGAGATCGTGGCGATCGACGCCGCCTGCAAAAGGCTGGGTGGCTGGCGGCTTCACAAGGCGACGCTTTACGTTACCGTCGAGCCCTGCGCCATGTGCGCAGGTGCGATCGTCAATTCGCGTATCAAGCGTGTCGTCTACGGTGCGCCCGATCGGCGCTTCGGCGCGTTCGGCAGTCTTTTCGACATGAACGGTGTCGGGCTCAATCACCGTCCTGAGGTTGAAGGCGGCCTTCTCAAGGAGGACTGCGAAGCCATTATGGGCTCTTTCTTCAAGTCGCTTCGCGTGAAAAGGCGCTGAAAACACATCCTGCTTACATACTATGCTGTGAAAACAAAAAAAGGAGATGATTTTAAGTGAACACAGAAAAATTCGGCCCGTTCCTACGCTGGCTACGCGGCTATTGGCAGATGCCGACCGAATATCTTGCGGAAAGACTCAGCGTTTCGCCCGATGTCGTGACTGCATGGGAAGAGGGAAGGGCATACCCCACCGAGGAACAGCTTCTCGCCCTTTCCGATATCTTTTTCCTTTCTGTGGCCGATCTCAAGGCATGCGTTTTGCCAACGGCCCCCGGACCCGTTCCTCCTCAGCAAACGCCTCCCGTAACGCCCGTACCTCCCATGCCTTCAGTTCCGCCGCAGGATAGCAGCCGGGACGGATCTCTGTATGGCAGCATGCCCTCGGAAGAAGCACCGCAGGAGAAAGCACCCAAAAAGAAGCGCATGACGCCCGGCAAATGGGTGGCGATCTTCGTTCCCGCAGGCATTCTCACCCTTGTTCTTTTCATACTGATGCCTATTGGTATCACCTTTGGCGCGCTTGAAGCGGTGAAGAATAATGAGCAGTACCGCGTGGCGTACAACTATCTCGTCAACAGCGAGACCTTCCGGACGAATGAGGAAGCCGACGAAGAGGTAGAGCTTATCGGTTACCATAGCAACTACTCAGAGGGTACGACGCATTACGAGCTTGTTTTCGAGACGGACGATTACGTCTACGTCATCTACGTTCGCAAAGCGGATAACATCCTTGTCGTGGAAGAGGAATACTGTTATTACTATGATGAAGACCTTCGCGAAGCGGAGTATCTGCCTATATCGGGATCTTTGGCATGGTGACACGGCACTGAAAACGCCTCACAGAGCGGTATCGCTCTGTGAGGCGTTTTCTTTAACGGTCACAGCAATCACTGCAAAGGGTATAGCCCATCGAAAGAAGGGTATTGACGGCGTCTGACGACATTGAAAGGTAGCGCAGATTCTCCTCCTTTGTGTTCTCAACGTGAGGGCAGAGAAGATAAAAATGCACGCGCTTTGTGGAGATATTGACCGCGATGGGATCAACCAGCTCTTCATGCGTTATTTCAAAGGACGCTTGCTCGATGACGCTGACCTCGCTCGGTACAGACGTGTGGCATGCCGTAAGAAGGATCAGCGAAAGAGTGAGTATCAGGGCAGTAAGCGAGGTCTTCACGGTACAGTCTCCTTTGAAGGCGGTCGTTCGGTGGGTGGTCTTCTGCCGATCTTCCTGCGGTAAAGGTCGGCAAGACGTGATAAGAGAAGCGCGGCGAAGGGCGAAAGAAGAATACCCGCAACGCCGAAGAGGCGAAAGCCGAGATATAAGGCGATCAGTGAGACAAGGGGATGCACGCCGAATTCGGCGCTCAGAATACGCGGCTCGATGATCTGCCGAAGGAGCGTAACGCCGAGATAGAGCAGCAGAACGGCAATCGCCTTTCCCGTATTGCCTCCGATAAAGAGAAGCAGCGCCCAAGGGATAAGGACGATGCCCACGCCGACGGCGGGCAGTATATCCAGCGAGGCGCTCAGCAGGGCGAGCAGGGCGGCGTAATCGACCTTCAACAGCACGAAGGCGAGATACAACTCTGAAAAGGTGATGAGAAAGAGCAGGCAGTAGGCGCGCAGATACCTGCGGCAGGCGGTGAAAAGAGCGCTTTTCAGCCGATCTGCTTTTTCCTCGTAGCGCGGCGGGATCAGCGAGGACAGGTATGCCGTGATCCTGTCGTAATCGTAGCTGAAATAAAAAAGCGCGAGCAAAAACAACAATAACGCGAAGAGCATGGAGGGAAGCTTACCTGCCAGCTTTGCCGCAAAGGTGGCTGAGCGCAGGGAAAGCTCGTTCATGGCGTTCTTGAGAGACGTGCGTATGAAGGCGGCAAGCTCTCCCGAAAGGGCGCTGTCCGAGAGCGAGAGCTTTTCCTCCCACTTTGCCGTGAAGGCAAAAAAGCTGTCGATCAGGCTGTCGAATCTATCATAAAAGTTCGAGAAAAAGCCCTTTGCTTCGCGAACGAGCTGTAAAACACCGAGAACGAGCGGCAATGAGATCGCAGAAACGGTGAAGAGCAGAAGAAGCAGGCGAAGAGTGCCGGAGGACATTCTCGTTTTCCTGCCGAGCCACCTTGAAAGAGGGGATAGGATCAGTGCGGCAAGAAAGGCGAGTGTAAAGGGGAGCAGCCAAACGAACAAAAGGCGGCAGGCAAGGATCACAAGAAGAGCTGCTGCCAGTGCAAGAAGACTGCGGCGCAGAAGACGTGCGGTCTTTTCCTGTTCGTTCACAGTGACACCCCCTTTTGCCTTTCTCATTTTCTATAGTATATGGAAAAGAGAAAAGGGCTATGCGGTGCCTTTTTTCATTATAGCACAGATAGGCGAAAAGTAAAGAGGCGCGCCCGAATTTTCTCCTACAGGCGCCGCCCAAATTTTCTCCTATGCTCTCTTGACAAAGCGCGGGTTTCTTTTTATAATATATAAATGAATATAATCGGGAAGTGCGGCCGATTTTTGAAAGCGCACAAAAAAGGGGGAAAGGACTTTGGACAAACTCAAGGTGGCTGTGATCGGCGGCGGTGCGGCAGGTCTTATGGCGGCAGGACGCGCCGCTGAGCTTGGTGCGGATGTGACGCTCTACGAGCGCAATCCAAAGACGGGGAAAAAGCTCCTGATCACCGGCAAGGGACGATGCAACGTTGCCAACGCCTGCGACGTACCTACCTTTATCCGTAACGTTATGCGCAATCCCCGTTTTCTCTACACCGCGCTCAGCGCCTTCTCGCCTGAGGATTCAATGGCGTTTTTCGAAGAAAAAGGCGTGCCGCTCAAGGTTGAGCGCGGCAACCGCGTCTTTCCCGCCTCAGACAAGAGCGCCGATATCGTTATGGCGCTGCGCGGCTATATTTCAGAGAACCGTGTGCGCGTGATCCATGCGCGCGTGATCGGTATTCGCTTCGAAGGGGGCGGATTTACCGTTCTTACAGGCGAGAGAAAAGTGCCCTTCGATCGCGTGATCGTGGCGACGGGCGGCAAGTCGTATCCCTTGACGGGCTCAACGGGGGACGGCTACGAATTCGCCCGCCGTCTCGGAATCGAGGTCACGCCAATCAAAGGCTCGCTCGTGCCGCTTGAATGCGAGGAGAGCTACTGCCGCGCACTGCAGGGGCTTTCGCTCCGCAATATTGCCGTCAAGGTCTTTGACGAAAACGGAAAAGCCGTTTTTGAAGATTTCGGCGAGCTTCTTTTCACGCATTTCGGCATCTCCGGCCCGACCGTGCTCTCGATGTCGGCTCATCTTCACGATATCGGCAAGATCAAATACAGCGTGTCGATCGATCTGAAGCCTGCGCTTGACGAGGCTATGCTGGATAAGCGGCTTCTTTCTGACTTTGCCAAGTACGGCAACAAGAATTTCGATAACGCGCTTTGCGATCTTCTGCCCAAGAAGCTGATCGATGTCTTCGTGAAACTCAGCGGTGTTCCCGGCACGAAGAAGGTCAACGAGATCACGAGAGAAGAAAGACGTAAGATCGCGTCGCTTCTCAAGGATCTTCGCTTGACAATCAAGCGCACCCGACCGATCGACGAGGCGATCGTTACCTCGGGCGGCGTTGACGTCAGAGAGCTTGATCCCAAGACGATGGGATCGAAGAAATATCCGGGACTCTTTTTTGCGGGCGAGGTGATCGATGTAGACGCTTATACGGGCGGATTTAATCTGCAGATCGCCTTTTCTACCGCGCGCCTTGCCGCAGAAGCGGCGGTGTGCGGCGTCTGACACCGCACTTTTGCAGGCCCTTTTTGAGACTATCATATGCCGATCAACACGGCAGAAAGAGAGAACAGTATGTATCAGATCGCAATTGACGGCCCTTCGGGCGCAGGCAAGAGCACGCTTGCCAAAATGCTTGCCAAGCGACTTGGCTATATTTACGTTGATACCGGGGCGCTTTATCGCACGATCGGTCTTTATATGGATGAAAACGGCATCGATCCGCACGATGCCGAGGCAGTTGCCCGGGCACTGCCCCATATCACGCTTGCCCTTTCCTACCGTGACGGAACGCAGACCGTCATTCTCAACGGCGTTGACGTGGGCGAGCGTATCCGCACGCCCAAAATGTCGATGTACGCGTCGGCAGTTTCCGCCATTCCCGCAGTACGTTCCTTCCTGCTTGACACGCAGAGGGACATTGCCGCCAAAAACAACGTTATCATGGACGGACGCGATATCGGCACGGTGATCCTGCCGCATGCTGACGTCAAGATCTTTCTCGTCTCCTCGATCGAGGCAAGAGCGCGCCGCCGTGCGATCGAGCTTGCCGAAAAGGGCATGGCTGCCACCTATGAGGAGGTGCTTGCCGATATGATTGAGCGCGACAAAAACGACAGCACGCGTGCCGTTGCCCCTGCGATACCCGCAGAGGATGCGCTGCATCTTGACAATTCGGAGTACGAAATGGAAGAGACGCTTGAAGCGGCACTTGCTATCATCCGTTCCAAAGGGATAGATGCATGAAGGTGACCGTTGCCTCCCTGGCGGGCTTCTGCTTCGGGGTGCGTCGTGCCGTTGACTATCTTGAGACGCTTCTTACCGAGAAAAAAGGCGAGAGGGTGTATACCCTCGGCAAGCTGATCCACAATCCGCATGTTGTTGCTTCCTTCGAAGCAAGAGGAGCAAGGGCGGTGACGGAGGACAAAACAGCGGCTCTGGCGCGCTCGGCGTGTGAAGCTTCGCCCGTGCATCTCGTGCTTCGCGCCCACGGTATCGAGAAGGCGCTTTACGAAAAGCTTCTCGACTTCGAAAGGGAGAATCCCTATTTTCATCTTCACGACATGACCTGCCCTTTTGTGAAGAAGATCCACGCGGTAGCGGATGAAAAGACCGATGAGGCGACGCCTCTTCTGCTCCTCGGTGACGCTGATCACCCCGAGGTGAAGGGCATCGTCAGCTACGCGCACGGTAAGGCTTTTGTCGTTTCTTCTGCCGAAGAATGCGAAAAGCTCTTCGAAAACTGCCCATCACTTGCCGAAAATGCAATCGTTGCGGCAGTGCAGACGACCCAACGGCTCTCTGAGTGGAAAAAAGTTGAATTTTTTTTAAAAAAGGGCTGTACAAATGCTAAAATTTTTGATACAATATGCAGTGTGACCGAAAACAGGCAGAACGAAGCGCTCCGCCTTGCGCGTGACGTGGACTGCATGATCGTGGTGGGCGGCGTTGACAGTGCCAATACCCGCAGTCTCTACGAAACGGTGAAGAAAGTGCTGCCAAAAACCGTTCTTGTTGAGTCGGCAGATGCCCTTGACCTCAGCCGACTTTCGCGTTACAGTCATTTTGGAATAACCGCAGGTGCATCGACACCGAGGTATATAATTGAGGAGGTAAAACAAAAAATGAGCGAAATCAATGAAATCAAAGAAGACAATTTCGCGGAATTGCTTGAAGGCTCTCTTAAAACTTTAAATACAGGGGATATTGTCACGGGTGTTATCACTTCGATCAGCTCGACTGAGATCCACGTGGACCTTTCTACCAAGGGTACCGGCATTCTCAGCGCTGAAGAAATGCCGATCGACGCCGAGACAGGTAAGCCTGCATTTAAGGTGGGAGATGAGATCGAAGCGTTCGTGGTAAGAGTCAGTGACGTCGAGGGCGTCGTAGGTCTTTCCAGAAAGAAGATCGAAAGAATGTCCGAATGGAAGAAGATCGTTGCCGCATCCCAGGAGAACACCGTTCTTGAGGGTAAGGTCACCGAGGCAACCAAGGGTGGTGTCGTTATCACCTACGGTCACAACCGCATCTTTATTCCCGCATCCCAGACCGGCGTTGCCAAGGATCAGGATTTCTCCGGCCTTGTCGGCACCGTTCAGCAGTTCACCGTGATCGAGGTCAAGGAAGACGGCCGTAACCGTGCAGTCGGCTCGATCAAGTCTGTTCTCAGAGCAAAGCGCAAGGAAGCGCAGGAGACCTTCTGGAACACCGTGGAAGAAGGTATGAAGTTTGAAGGCACTGTCAAGAGCCTCACTGCATACGGCGCGTTCGTCGATCTCGGCGGCGTTGACGGCATGGTTCACGTTTCCGAGCTGTCCTGGTCAAGAATCAAGAATCCTGCAGAGGTCGTTTCTGTCGGCGATACGCTCTCGGTCTACGTCAAGAGCTTCGACAAGGAAAAGAAGAGAATTTCTCTCGGCTGCAAGACGGAAGAGAATAATCCCTGGACGATCTTCACCACCAAGTATGCCGAGGGTGACGTTGCCACCGTCAAGATCGTCGGTCTCACGCCTTTCGGTGCGTTTGCGGAGATCCTTCCCGACGTTGACGGTC
>CAZYFC010000002.1:30714-30843 GCA_964646715.1 uncultured Lachnospiraceae bacterium | reverse complement strand
GAGCGTCAGGTTGTGGCCCTGAAGGTCGAGGGTTCGAATCTCTTTACTCACCCCACAAAAACGAAAAGACACTCCGCAAGGAGTGTCTTTTCGTTTTTGCAGTGCGCGATTCACGATTCAGAAGCCCTA
>CAZYFC010000002.1:0-30614 GCA_964646715.1 uncultured Lachnospiraceae bacterium | reverse complement strand
GCGCAAGGAGTGTCTTTTCGTTTTTGCAGTGCGCGATTCACGATTCAGAAGCCCTAATTTTGCGAGCTTGCTCGCAAAATTATAAGCTTTGCGCTAAAGTGAAGAAGCGCTTTGTGCGGGTGAACGCGCAAAGCAGGGTTCTGAATCTCTTTACGCGAAAGAACGGAGATGAAGATCAAAGGGAGAGCGCAAGGAGTGTCTTTTCGTTTTTGCAGTGCGCGATTCACGATTCAGAAGCCCTGACTGTTATCGCTGTCGGTGAATTGATGTTACGTCTTGATGTAGACTCTTTTTTGTGCTACAATGGGCTTACCGACTAAAAACGGCCTTTCGTAATACGAAAGACCGTATCGGTCGCCCGGGTGTTTAGCTCGCTATATCTTTTCTCTGGCTGAAGAGCCAATCGAAGAGACCGTCGGTTGCAACGGCAGAGTCCCACACGCTGTGACCGTACCGTGCGGTCTCGGTGTACTTGATCACGGTGCCGCCCGCAGACCTGATTGCCGAGACCATGATCTTCGTGCCGCTGTAGGGTACGACGGTGTCGGTCGAGTCGTGGAAGGTCCAGATCGGTACGTTAACAAGGCTTGCTGCCCTGGTTCTGTCTGCTGCACCGCAGATCGGAATAGCGGCGGCAAAGCGTTCGGGATAACGCATGAGAAGATCCCAAGTGCCGTAGCCGCCCATCGAGATACCCATGACGTACTGTCTTGCCTCGTTGACGCTGTAGGTCTCGATCACATAGTCGAGCAGATCAAGGGCGGCGGTGAGGGCAGAGGACATGGGGATATTGTCGAGACGGTAGTTGCCGTTCGCCCAGGGCGTGTCGACCCACTGCTCGTCGGCGGGACACTGCGGTACGATGAGGATGCACTGATAGAAGGGGCTGTTTCTGTCATTATAGAGCTTTTGAATGACGTTGTTGAGCTGAGAGGCGTTGTCGGTGCCTCGCTCACCTGCACCGTGCAGAAAGAGCATGACGGGGTAGGCGATATCCTCGCTGTAATCCTTGGGTAGATAGAGGCGGTAGGGAAGCGTTTTACCGTTTTCGTCGGTGTGCGTGCTTTTGGTGAGGGCGTTATGGACGTTGATGATAGTGGACACGGCGGTCACCTCCGGATCTTTTTTGCCGACCTCGGCAAGTGTGGTTGCTTCAGTTGTGATCTCCTCGGTCGTGGTCTCTTCGACTGTGGTCACCTCGGACGTGATTTCTTCGGTTGTGGTCTCTTCCGCCGTCGTTTCGTCGGTTTTGCCGCAGGAAACGGCGAAGAGAAGCATGGCAAGGATGCAAATGAAAACGAGTAAAAGAGCGACTTTTTTCATGACCTTCTCTTTTCTGCAATAAAAATTTTCGTGACGCTTTTGGTCCATCACTGTAAGAAGTGTAGCACAAAAAAATTGCCTTGTCAATGAGGGACGATAAAAAGATAAGGAGGCTAAGAAAATGATAAACGAAGTACATTGCACGCTCTGCCCACGGCGTTGCGGGGCCGATCGCAGTCGGCAAAAGGGATCCTGCGGCGCTGACAACAGAGTCAGAATCGCACGGTGTGCCCCTCATTTTTGGGAAGAGCCCTGTATTTCAGGCACGCGTGGCTCGGGGGCAGTATTTTTTTCGGGCTGCAGCCTTCGCTGTGTCTTTTGCCAGAACAGGGAGATCTCAAGCGGGGGAAAGGGTGAAGAGGTGACGCTTGAACGCTTTCGATCGCTTCTTTTTGCACTCAAAAAAGAGGGCGTTCACAACATCAATCTCGTGACGGCGGATCACTTCGTTCATCTCATCGCGCCTGTTTTGCGCAAGGTCAAGGATGAGCTTGCCCTGCCGATCGTTTTTAACTGCTCGGGCTATGAAAGCGAAGAAATGCTGTCCCTTCTCGACGGCATTGTGGATATCTATCTTGCTGATTACAAATACGCCGATAACGCGCTCGGCAGGCGTTTTTCCGCCGTTTCGGACTACGCCGACACGGCGAGGCGCGCGCTTCCTTCGATGCTTCACCAGGTGGGGCGTCCCATCCTTGACGAAGAGGGCGTGATGCAAAAAGGGCTTATCGTGCGGCATCTCGTGCTACCGGGCGAAAGAAAAGACTCTCTTGCGGTGCTGGACAGCTTGGCATCGCTCTTCTCTCCCGAGGACTTTCTTTTGAGTCTCATGAGTCAATACACACCGAACGGAAACGAGGGCGCACCGACGCGCCGCCTGACGCGTTTTGAGTATCAAAGTGTCTCGGAATATGCCGAAAAAAAGGGTTTTTTTGGCTTTTTCCAGGGCTTTTCCTCACAAAGCGACAGCTATACCCCTGATTTCGACGGAAAAGGTGTAACAAAATAATTAACAATTCACGTTCGCTCTTGATTTTGAGGGGGTGTTGTTATATAATGTATAATCAGCAGTAAATATGGAGTGGCGGCTCTTGTGACGAAGTGCGGGGCTTGTTTCTTCCTGACAGAAAGGATGCTTCTTCTTTTTGAAGCGCGGGTGTTTACGTTATGGAACGAGTTTCCAAGCCCAATTACTATCTTGATATTGCCGAGACGGTGGCAAAGCGGTCGACTTGTCTTCGCCGTTCGTACGGGGCGATCATCGTGAAGAACGATTCGATCGTAGCGACGGGCTATAACGGCTCGCCGCGCGGCAGAAAGAATTGCACGAATCTCGGCGTTTGTACCCGTGAGTCGATGCATATTCCGCGCGGAGAGCGCTATGAGCTCTGCCGCTCTGTCCACGCCGAGGCAAATGCCATCATCTCAGCCTCACGCGAGGAGATGATCGGCGCGACAATGTATATCGTCGGTCTTGCCGCCGAGACGGGTAATCTTGAAAACAACATCGACAGCTGCATGATGTGCAAGCGTCTGATCATTAATTCCGGGATTGAAACGGTGGTCTTTCGCATCAATCACGATGAATACCGCGAGATTCGCGTGAAGGACTGGATCATCAACGACGATTCACTCAGCGGTCAGCTCGGCTATTGATCGACCGATATTTCCGATTTGAAAGAGAAACAGTATGGCAATCAGTAAGAAAAGAAAACAGAAAAATATTGCTTCCGCGCAGGAACGGGCTGTAAGGCAGGATAAACTCACCTGGAAGTATTGGCTGATCGGTGCGGGCGTGATCGCACTTCTTATAGGAGTGATCCTTCTTGTCAGCGTGATCGCGGAGCATGCAAGCTACGTCAGGTTTACCGAAAGCGAGGGTGTTCTCGTTCGCGAAAGCGACCGGATGACCTATCAGAAGGCGCCTGCGACCTACGTGGCGCGGTATCCGATCACGACCAGGAAGGGCAATGCTTACGGCGAGGCAGACGGCAAGCTGATCTATAAAATGGGCTTTTACAACAGCTACGGCGTTTTGAAGGAGCTTGACGTTGACAACTATCTCACTGATGAGGATGGCAGCTTCTATTACGGCAGCTACGCCCTTTTACCCACGCTTGAGAATTTTTCGACCGATCTTATTTATATTTGCGCCGACTACGGCGAGGGCAAGCTGATCTCGCTTGAATCGCTTGCCGAGGCTGACGCACAAGGGCTTGTGCTTGAATACCTTGCGGGTAACCGCTATATCATTGATGACGACGTGTATGCCGAGACGACCTACACGCTTCATGTCACCTCCTCGCGCTACGATTATCTCTACTACGTCATGTACCTCGTCCGTTGCTCGAACGGTGATTACTATATCTATACGAGCGAGGACCGTTCCTCAATCAAGGTGTCCTCCTCCTATTTCTCTAAGCTCGAGCCCTACGAGGAAGAAGCGGCGGCAGACTGCGCCGCGCTCCCGGTATGACGGTCGTAAGAGGTCTTCCCGAAAAGACGGAGCTGGATGCATTCGTTATGTCGCTTGCGGCGATCGAAGCACTCTCCTTCAGTGATCCCTGGAGCGAGGGCATGCTCCGCGACAGCCTTTCAAACGATACGGTTGAGCTGTTTACCGCTTACGAGGAGGAGCGGCCCATCGGCTATCTCATGCTCCTCTGTCTGCCTCCCGAGGGGGAGATCCTGAATCTTGCCGTTCACCCCGCTATGCGTCGGCGCGGTATTGCAGAGGCGCTCATGACCGCCTGCCTTGATTTCGGGCGGAGGACTGCGGTCGGTACGCTCTTTCTTGAGGTGCGTGCCTCCAACACCCCTGCCGCCTCGCTTTATCGGAAAGCGGGATTTCTGACGGTAGGGAAGCGCCGAAACTACTATCGCTATCCCACAGAGGATGCGCTCGTCATGCTGAAAACGCTATGAGCATCCCGCACCTGAATACTCGATAGAAAAGACGAAAGACTATGTTGATTTTAGCTTTTGAATCCTCCTGCGACGAAACCTCGGTCGCCATCGCTGAATTTTCAGAGGGAAAACGGCGTGTGCTTGCCAATCAGACGGCCACGCAGATCCCGATTCATGCGCTCTACGGCGGCGTCGTGCCCGAAATTGCGGGCAGAGCGCATATCGAAGCGATCTCGAAACTGACCTACGCCGCCTTTGACGAGGCAGGCATTGACGTTTCGGATATCGACGCCGTTGCCGTCACAAGCGAGCCGGGGCTTATCGGCGCTCTGCTCGTTGCGGTGAACTTTGCCAAATCCTTTGCACTTGCGCACGACCTGCCGCTTATCCCCGTCAATCATATCAGAGGCCACGTTGCGGCGGTCTATTACGAATATCCCGACCTCAGCGCCCCCTTTTTTGCGATGGTGGCTTCGGGTGGACATACCTCGCTTATCGACGTAAAAGGGCCGACTGAATTTGTGACGGTGGGCAGAACGAGAGACGATGCCATCGGAGAGGCCTTTGACAAGGTAGCAAGAGTCCTCGGCATGCCTTATCCGGGCGGTAAGGACATGGACTCTGCCGCCCAAAGGGGAGATAAAACCGCCATCCGTTTTCCGATGGCGGCGATGCAGGACAGTCTTGATTTCTCCTTCAGCGGGCTGAAGACAGCGGTCATTAATTATATCAACACGCAAAAACAGAAGGGCGAGGCGCTTGCCGTGGAGGATATTGCCGCATCCTTTACCGATGCCGTGATCCGCGCGGTGATCGCCAATCTTGAAAAGGCGCATCAGCGCTATCGCTTCAAGACACTCGTTGTGGCAGGCGGCGTTGCTGCCAATTCGCACCTGAGAGGCGCGATCGCCGGTTTTTGCCGCAAGGCAGATGTCAGGCTTTGTCTGCCATCGCTTGCCTTCTGCGGTGATAACGGCGCGATGATCGCGTCGCAGGGCTATTACGAATTTCTCGCCGGCAATCTTGCCGATAGCTCTCTGAACGCGAAGCCCACCGTGAGGGGCGCAAATTAAGAAGAAACTGAAATTTTTTCGGGGTGGGGCGCTCCTTGCCGCGCATGATACTTGATTGCTTCAAGTATTTGAGAATCTCGGATAAGAAAAAATTCTGGTTTGTATTTCGCTTCTTGAAATCGCTGATTTTTTTGGCGAAAATGACAGAAAATTTGTTCGGTTTTCGGGCGTGAAAAACTGAAATGCTCATTTTTTCAAACAGAAAAATGTCAATTTTCACAAAGCGTAAGGACGGCACACTTTTCCACACAATCCACAACAGACATGTGGAAAACTTGGCGTCGAAAGCGCACAATCGCGTAGAAAAGCGGTTTTTCGACATTCCGTATGTGGAAATCCCTGTGGAAAATGTGGAAAAGCCACCGCGTTTTCCACAATCGGTATTTTGGACAAGTGTAAAAAAACAATTTTGTAGACTTGCACAAACGTATGGCTTGGCGTGTTTTTCGGAAGACCCGTTTTCAGGTTTTCACGGGTTTGCTTCAAACGCGCAAGCTTTTCCTTCGCGCCTTGGAAACCGGGCGAAAGTAATATTAAAAAATCACGGATAATATCCGATAAAATATTCGTTCACCGACGCTGAAAACGAAAAAGTCGCCCTTTTACCGAGACTGAAAGGGAGAGATCGGCTCTTTATTAAAGGATAAGCTCGGGATACAGACGACAGAACAGGAGATTTTTTGAAATGAAAGATTACAGCGTACAGATCGAAGCCGCCGTTGCGAAATACCGCAGCCTTCTTGAAGGTCAGCTTGAGAGAGTGGAGCGCATCAACGCAGCAGGCGATGCTTTGGATTACAGTAAAATGGACAAGATCGTCATCGGTGTTTGCGGCGGTGACGGCATCGGCCCGATCATTACGGCAGAAACGGCGAGAGTGCTTGAAATGCTTCTTTCCGATGAGGTGAGAAAGGGCAGGATCGAATTTCGCACGATTGAGGGTCTGACGATCGAAAATCGCGTGGCGCATATGAAGGCGATCCCCGACGACGTTCTGGAGGAGCTGAAGAGGTGCGACGTCATTCTCAAGGGTCCCACCACGACGCCCAAGCAGGGCGACGGTCTGCCCAATATCGAGAGTGCCAACGTGGCTATGCGCAAGGCACTTGACCTTTTTGCCAACGTGCGTCCCGTACGCGTGCCCGACAAGGGAATCGACTGGACCTTCTTCCGTGAGAATACCGAAGGAAGCTACGCCGTCGGCAGCCAGGGACAGAACGTGACCGACGACCTTGCCATTGATTTCTGCGTGACCACCACCGAGGGTACTTGCCGCATTGCCAGGCTGGCGTACGAGTATGCAAGAGCCAACAGGAAGGAGCGCGTGTCGATCGTTACGAAGGCGAACGTTATCAAGACGACGGACGGCAAGTTTTTGAACCTCTGTCTCGATATAGGCAAGGACTATCCCGAGATCACCACCGATGAGTGGTTTATCGATATCATGACCGCCAAGCTGGTCGACGAAAAGCGTCGCCGCGATTTCAAGGTATTCATTCTGCCTAACCTCTATGGGGACATCATCACCGACGAGGCTGCCGAATTTCAGGGTGGCGTCGGCACGGCAGGCTCCGCCAATATCGGCAAACGCTACGCGATGTTTGAGGCCATTCACGGCTCGGCGCCCCGCATGGTCAAGGAGGGCAGAGCCATCTACGCCGATCCCTGCTCGATGCTCCGCGCAGGTGTGATGCTGCTTAACCATATCGGCTACTGCAAGGAGGCTGACAAGCTCGAAAGAGCGCTTGATATCTGCATGTTTGAAGAGAAAAAGCTCACTGTGACCGGTCGCGACACGGGCGCGACCTGCCGCGACTTTGCCGATTACGTCTTCAAGACGATGGAGACTCTCTGAGTCTACGATATACCGCATGCCCCTTCGTATTCCAAAGGCGGGGTAGATACATATAACCGAAAACTTCAGAAAGGCTGAGTCAATATGAGTTACGAACATAACGGAAAAGCCGCGCTTGTGTCGCGTCAGGTGAAATCTCGCTTGCCTCGCTACTACCGTTACCTGAAGGAGCTTCTCGACAGAGGCATCTTCCGTATCAGCTCGGGTGCGCTTGCCAAGCTGATGGGACTGACCGCCTCTCAGATCCGCCAGGACCTAAACTGCTTCGGCGGCTTCGGACAGCAGGGCTACGGCTATAACGTCAAATTCCTCTTCGCACAGATCTCCGAGATCCTGGGCGTCAACGAAAAATTCAACGCCGTACTCATCGGTATGGGTAATCTTGGCCGTGCGATGGCGGTAAGCAATATCTTTCTGAGCCGCGGCATCGACCTCGTGGCGCTTTTTGACAAGAGTCACGAGATCGTCGGCAAAACGGTGGCGGGGAAAACCGTTTACGACGTTGCCGAGCTTGCCTCTTATTTCAAAAACCACCGTGTGGACATCGCCGTTCTCACGCTGACCTCCTCCGAGGCGCTTTCCGTGGCAGGTGAGCTGAAAACGCTCGGTGTCAAGGGCATTTGGAATTTCACGAACGTGGAGATCCCGGGCGAGGATGACCTGAGTGTGATGAACGTCTATCTCGGCGATTCGTTGCTTCAGCTCTGCTTTGACGTGAGAAGCAAGGGCAAGAGTGCCGAATGAGGCAGGACTGATTTTAAGCGAAGGAACAGAAGAAAGGACGGGCAAAAGCCATGACTTTTGAAATTGAGTACGGCAGGGGCGTTATTGCCCTTCCCGAAGCGCTGCTTCATTATCTGGATAAAGCCGAGCCTATGGCGCTCAGGCTGTTTATCAGGCTGGCTTCGGATGTGGCGCTTCGTGCTGAGTTCGATGCCGCCGAGGTGGCAAGGGAGTTTGCCGTGACGGTTGAGGAGATAGAAAAGGCGCTTGCGTTCTTCTGCAACGCAGGCCTTATTACCAAAAGCGGCGTGAAAGCTGATAAGCCGACCGCCAAGATCTCGGTTTCGGAAAAGACCGCACCGAACGGCGAGAAGGTGACCGTAGTGACGGGCGGCATGCCCAATTATACCGGTAAGGAGATCGAGACAATTATGGCAGGCGATCCCACGCTTGCCCTTCTTGTGAACGAATGTCAGGATATTGCAGGCAAGATGTTCGGCGCACATGAGATCACGCGCTTACTCGGTATGGCAGATTATCTGCGCCTCGACCACGATTCGATCCTGCTTCTCTTTGCCTATGCGTCGCGTATAGGCAAATGCTCCGTCGCCTACGTTGAAAAAATGGCGGCGGGACTCGTGCAGGAGGGGATCAACACCTATTCTGCCATTGAAGCATATATTGCTGAAAAAGAAAAGCTCCACACGGTGGAGGGTATTCTGCGCAGCCTTGCGGGACTGGGCAGTCGCGCGTTTACCGCCAAGGAAAAGAAATTCCTTGCCAAGTGGGTCGAGATCGGCGTTTCAAAGGAGCTTATCGCGCTTGCCTATGAGGTGACGGTCAATAATACGGGCGGCTTCGCCTTTCCTTATATGAATAAGGTCATCCTCAATTGGCGCGAGGCGGGCTATACGACGGCAGATGAAGTCAATGCCGCGATCAGCGCCTACCGCGAGAAGAAGACGGCAAGCGTGGATTCGAGCTTTGACATTGACGAATTCTTTGAGGCGGCCCTGAAGCGCAGTTACGAGCGCAGCGATGAAACGAAATAAGCGACCGTAGACAAGATACGGTACCGTAAACCGAAGAGGTGTTCCTATGGCATATAAAAAAGAGACCGTCAAAAAGGTCAAACAGCAGTTCAGCGAAAAGAGAAACGTCGCTATCGGCATAGCCAAAGAGCGTCTTGAACGCCTTCACCGCGAATATCCCGATCTTGCCGCCATCGACGCAGCCCTTGCCGAAACGGGGGTGCGCATCGTCGAGGAGGTCATGAAGGGCGGTGAGGAGATCGTCGAGCGCATTGCCGCTGTCAGACGTGATAACGAAAAGCTGCAGGAGGATCGCGCCGCGATGCTCGTCTACTATGGCTTTCCTGCCGATTATACCGAGGTTCATTACGCATGCGACAGGTGCGACGACACCGGCTACGTAGGTGTCGATATGTGCCTTTGCATGAGAAAAGCGCTTGCCGCCGAAAGCCTTGCCGATGCGGGCCTTGCGCCTCTTGCGCGCAGTCAGCGCTTTGATACCTTCGACCTGAAATATTACCGCGGCGAGCATCTTGTCCTGATGGAGAAGAATCTTGACTATTGCATGCACTACGCCGAGAGCTTTCACGAGCACGCCGACAGCCTTCTCTTTATCGGCAACACGGGACTCGGTAAAACGCATCTGTCTACCGCCATTGCCGTCTCTGTTGCCGAAAAGGGCTTTGATATTCATTACAGCTCCGCGCCCAACCTCTTTGCCTCGCTTGAAGCTGAAAAGTTTGGCCGCGCTGCCGAAACGACGCTTGCCGAGCTTCTTGACGCCGAATTTCTGATCATCGACGATCTCGGCACGGAAAACCCATCGGCACTGAACGTGAACTTTCTCTATACCGTCGTCAATACCCGACTTGTGAACAGAAAACCGACCTTGATCAATACCAATCTTATGCCCGGCGAGCTGAAGACCCGCTATACTGACCGTCTTGCCTCCCGTTTGCTCGGTGAATACATCGTCAAGCGTTTCATGGGGAACGACGTGCGTATGCAAAAGATCGGGTTTTAACATGGAAAACGCTTTCTTTCGGGAGGAAAATGGCTTCAGGGAAGTGACCGGAAGGGGAATTTGCTATTATTCTGCCGACCTCATTCCTTTCCCGCACGGCTTTTCAAGCCGCCTCGGCGGTGTTTCGACCGAGAAGCATCTTGCCTCACTCAATCTCGGTTATAAGCGTGGGGAGGATGACAAGGCCGTTGACGAGAATTACCGTCGCTTTTTCTCTGCCGTGTTTGATACCGACGATCTTTCGGCGCGTGCCGAAGCGCCACAGACGCACTCGGCAGTTCTGCACTATGCGCCAAGCGGCGGCGTTTACCCCGAGGGGGACGGACTTTATACCGACCGTTCGGGCGTGATCCTGACCGTGAAGATCGCTGACTGCCTGCCGATTCTGCTTGCAGATCGCAAAAGACGGCTCGTTGCTGCGCTTCACGCAGGCTGGCGCGGTACGGTGGCCGGGATCGCAGAAAAGGGCGTGGCGGCACTCGTCTCGATGGGCAGTCGCTCCGAGGATATCGTTGCCGCCCTCGGCATTGCCATTGGCTCATGCTGTTATGAGGTGGGTGAGGATTTCTTTGCCGATGTGGCAGAGGCGCAGTCGTATGCCTTTGCGTCAAGGCATATTCAAAGAAGGCAAGTGGAAAACGGACAAAGCCGTCTGTTTGCCGATATCAGGGGCATGAATCGGGAGCTGCTTCTCGCTGCGGGCGTGCTGCCCGCGCATATTGCCGCATCGCCTCTCTGTACCGCCTGCCAAAGCGCGCGCTTCTTCTCGCACCGCGCGTCAAAAGGTCTTCGCGGAACGATGGCGGCAAGCATTATGCTTCCCTGACTTCACGCAGCCCGCAGAGGATGCTCACACAAAAAACAGACAGTCAATAGAGATTTATACCTCTTTATCAGATAGAATAGAAGCGGCGAAGAGCATGCTTGTCGCCAGGAAAGGAAATCAGCTATGATTGAAATCAAGAACCTTGTCAAACGGTACGGAGATAATTATGCCGTCAATGACATCAGCTTTACCATCAACGACGGCGAGATCGTCGGCTTCCTCGGCCCGAACGGCGCGGGAAAGACCACCACGATGTCGATCCTCACCGGCTGTCTCTCATCTACGTCGGGCAGTGTGACGATCAACGGCATCGACATCTTCGACGATCCCATTGAAGCAAAAAGGCAGATCGGCTTTTTGCCTGAATTTCCCCCTCTTTATCTTGAAATGACGGTCAGGGAGTATCTTCATTTCGTCTACGAACTGAAAAGCTGTACGCTTGACCGCGAAAAGCATCTCGGCGAGATCATGGAACGCGTGAAGCTCACCGACGTGCAGAACCGTATCATCCGTAACCTTTCGAAGGGTTACCGTCAGAGAGTCGGCATCGCGCAGGCACTTGTCGGCAATCCGAAGTTCATCATTTTCGACGAGCCGACCGTTGGTCTTGACCCCAAGCAGATCATCGAGATCCGTACGCTTATCAAGGAGCTTGGCAGAGATCATACGGTCATTCTGTCAACGCATATTCTTCCCGAGGTTCAGATGGTATGCGACAGGATCGTGATCATCAACCGCGGAAAGATCGTTGCAGACGAAAAGACAGAGAATATCGACAAGGTCGTGCTTGGCTCAAGACAGATACAGCTCAAGATCTGCGGTCCCGCCAAGGAGGTCGTAAGTGCCATCAAGGGGCTTCACGGTATCAGGTACGCCGAGATCATCGGAGAAAGGGAAATGGCAAGCACAGCTATCCTTGTTGAAAGCGATCCCGGTCTCGATATGCGAAAAACGATCTTTAACCTCTGTGCCTCGCGCGCGTGGCCGATCATCGGCATGGAGGCTGTTGGTCTCAATCTGGAGGAGATCTTCATTTCCGTCGTGGACGAGCAGGAAGACGACGGAAAAAAGAAAAAGTCCAAGAAGAAAGGAAAGGCGTAAGTCGTTATGTTTGCTATTTACAAAAGAGAGATGCGCTCCTACTTTATCTCTCCCATCGGATATATTTATCTTGCTATCTTCCTGGCAGTCTCCGGCGTGATCTTCTCGCTTACCACGCTTTTGCAGGGCGCGTCGAGCGATATCACCGCCTATTTCACCTATATGCTGATGAGCTTCTTTATCGTGCTTCCGCTTCTGACCATGAAGCTCTTTGCCGATGAAAAGAAACAGCGCACCGAAACGCTTCTTATCTCCTCGCCCGTCTCCCTGACTTCGATGGTGTGTGCGAAGTTTTTCGCCGCCTTCTCGGTCTTCATGATCGGCTTTGTCGTTTCGCTCATCAATTTCATTCCCTTCCTTTATTTCGCTTCGGGGGATCCCGACGGAAAAACGATCCTTGGCTCGTTGCTCGGTCTCGTGCTGATCGCCGCAGCCTTCATCGCCATCGGCGTGATGGTCTCGGCACTCACCGAAAATCAGTTGATCGCCGCCCTCGGCACGATGGTCATTCTGCTCTTCCTCGTGATGGTCTCGGCCTTCAATTCCTCGATCAACTCTTATTTCCTGCGCTCAATCCTCAGCTGGATCTCGGTGCTTGACCGCTTCTCACTGCTCGTTATCGGCCGTTTTGACGTCAGCGCGATCGTCTATTTCGTCTCTCTTTGCTTCACCTTTTTGTTTATCACCGTTCGCGTCTACGAAAAGCGCCGCTGGTCCTGATAGGGCAACGCAAAGAAAACAGAAAGGCATTAAACGAACATGGAGAACAAAAGATTCAAGCGGGGTGCGCTGTGGACTGTGATCACCGCAGGCATTCTTATCGCAGTCATTCTGTTCAATATTCTCTTTACCTTCCTTGCCAATAAGTTTCTTTGGGTGATCGACACGATGCCCAACGATCTTATCAAGATCTCGGACTATTCAAGAGAGCTTCTTGATCAGATAGACCCTGAAGCAAACGATATCAAGATCTATTTTCTCGCTGATCCCGACGAGCTGGAAAACTACGAGCTTAAGGGACATGTAAAAGGCGAATCGGACAGCACCTGGGGTATGAGCTATATCTATAACCTTGCACGGTATTATGAAAGCGAGTATTCCTTCATCACGGTCGATCTGCTCGATACGTCGGAGGACGCCGACTTTATCCGTGAGCGTTTCGCCATGACGATCGGCTCTTCGCTCACGCCTTTGACTGTGATCCTCGAAAATACGGTAGAGGACCGCGTTTCCTACCGTACGGTTGCGCGTGACGATTTCTTCGCTATTTCGGACGATCTCATGTATTTCCGCGGTGACGACAGATTTACCTCCACCATCCTCTCGCTTTCAGGTGAGAGTCCGATTGCTTATTTCGTGGAGGGACACGGTGAAAAGGTCGGCCCTTTGGGGGTGAGCGATGACCTGGGCGAAGCCGAGGCACTCGCGGATCTCTTCCGCGAGGCAGGCTACATCATTAAAAAGATCAATCTGTCGGACGAGGATTTTGCCGCCACTTCCTCCGATATCGTGGAGGGCGGCGCCTCCACCGTTGTGATCTACGGCCCGACCTCCGATTTCCTCGTGGGTGAGGAGGGCGGCGTGAACGAGATCACAAGGCTTCGCAAGTTCATCAACCAGAAAAATCACCATCTGATGGTCTTCGTCGATCCCGAGACCGACGATATGCCGCATCTCGACGAGTATCTTGAAGACTATTGGGGCGTTGCCTTTGAGGATAACATCATCCTCGCCGACACCGAAGACCTCTTAAAGACGCCTGCCATTTCCGAGGATGGGCGTTCTTTCCTAGCGGCCTATGAGCTTGATTCGTCAAGCCCCGGCAGTGCGCTGACCTCCTCTATGACTACGCTTGAGACGCTTCCCGGTGCGTTTTTCGGTTCCTCTCGCTCGATCGCCATGAAAAAATCCTGGAGCAACAATCAGGAATCCACGCTGATCCAGGAAGGCTCGACGACTTATAAGCTGGGTGCCGTCTTCCGCGCACCCGCACTTTCCGCCGCCGTATACGAAAACGGTGCAGGCTTCAAGGTGTTTGACGAGGCGCTTTACGACCGCTATCTGGCGCAGTATTATCAGAGTAAGTACGACGAGATCTACGCCGAATACAGCTCGCTCTACTATCAGTCCTACTACGACAACTACTACGAGGCAAGTCTCGAGGACTTTGAGGATGAGGGACTCTCTGCCGACGAGATCGCAAACAAGTGCGACGAATACGCAAAGACCTGCGTGCTTGAGCATGTGACCTTCTTTATGAACGAGTATCTTTCACTCAACGTATCGGATGCTTCCGCTCTCATGACGCTCACGCACGGTACCTGGTATTATTCGCGCAACGAGACGGTCAATACCTTCCTGCTTGCCTGCGGCTCGACGGCGTACGCCTCCGAGGAAGCCCTCACGAATGCCGCTTATTCCAACCGCGATACCCTTTATTCCGCCGTTTATCTGTTCGGTAAGAATGTGCTTCCCTACGACATCGACATCATTCAGATCGTGGATGACTCCTCGCTTGCCATCACCGATACCATGGCGACCGTATGGACGATCCTTCTTTCAGCGGTATTGCCCCTTCTTTTTGTCGGCGCAGGCGTCTGCGTCATGATCAGAAGACGCAAGCACAACTGACAGGCAAAAGTCTTTACCGAAACCGATATGAAGAAAGGCGTTATTCTGACATGAATTTTCTGAAAAATAAAAAATTTCAATATGGGACGCTTGCCGTGATCGTCACAGCCGCGGTGATCGCCGTGGTCATCGTCGCCAACGTGGTGATCTCGATGCTCTCCTCCCATTTCGGATGGTATGTCGATACCTCCGAGGGGCTTTTCGGCTTCTCGGATGAGTCGCTTGCCATGCTTGACAGGATAGACAAAGAGAATAATAAACTTACCGTCTATTACTGTGAGGACGAAAACACACTCTCGTCCACGACCTACGGCAAGCTGGTGCTTGCCATGACGACAGAGCTTCAAAACCGCTACGCCGACGAAGACTTTGTCACGGTGGAATTTATTGACGATATCAACCGCGATTTTTTCAAGATCGGAGCTGCCTTCGGCAGTAAATCCGAATACAGTGATCTCTTCCAAAAGATGTACAGTGAAAAGGCTTTTACTGTCGGCACGATGATCATTCGCAACGATACCTACGTGGTGGGTGAAAACGGCGAATATATCACTAACGTGCACGGCGAAAAGCAGTCGGATTACCGTCTAAGCGTTTTCTCGATCACCGATCTCTATTCGGAGTCTGCCGCCTCCTTCCTGGGTGACTACGTGTTTACCGCCCGTATTTCAAGTCTTTGCCGCCTCTCGCCGACCGCCTATTTTCTGACCGGTCACGATGAGATGTCAACGGCTGAAGACGGTACCTATGGGGATGCGGAATATCTCGTCGATATCTTCGAGACCTGCGGCTTTGAGATCAAAAAGCTCTCTCTTTCGGAGAACGATTTCGGCGAAACCACCGTTGAGCCCTCAATCGCCGTTATTTTCTCGCCTCTTTTCGACTATACCGATGCGGAGCTGGCAAGACTTCGTGCCTTCATTGAAAAGGGAGGCAACGTAATGATGTTTGCCGACAGCATCTACCGTAATCTCGATAACCTGAACGGTCTTCTTGCCGACTACGGCATTTCAATCGCCTCTGCCAAGTTCAAAAGCGGCGCGGATGCCTCGGTTTCGCTCGGTGACTATACCTTCGTCGCTGAGTACGTCAAGGAGAGTCCGATCGTTGCGCGGTTGACCGATACGACGGGTAAGGCAGTCGTGCAGGATTGCCGTGTGCTTCGCGTGGATGCGAGCAAGGGCGCTTCGCCGTTGCTTCTTGCCCCCTCTTCTGCCGTTCTGACCGGTAGCGATACCGCTCTTCTCGGCAACGAGGCGGTTGCCGCTTACTCGGCGGCAGAGGGAAGAGGCAGTATCTTCGTGTGCGGTGCCGATTCACTTGCCTCCTCGCTCGTCTACGTGCCGAGTTACACCAACCGCGATCTGCTCCTTTCGTCTATGACCGAGATGGGGGCAGAGGATCTGCCGCTTAATCTGCAGATCGAGACGCTGGCAACCGACGGTCTTGATATCACGAGAGGCGAGGCCATTACGATGACGGTTCTGGTATCCCTCGTTCCCGCGCTTCTCTTTGCCGTCGCGGGTACTGTTATCTATATAAGGAGGAAGAGATCGTGACGAACAGCCATACCCCTAAGAAAAAAAGCGGCTTCCTTCTGCGACAGCGCAACACTATTATTGCCTTTGCTATCATCTTTGCCGTGCTTCTGGCAGGCTATCTGATCGTGAAAAACGCTCTTGAGGAGGATGCGCCCACCACCACCGAAGAGACGACGTCGGTTGAGCTCTTGCCGGGGGAAGCAACCTTCGGCACGACAACGCTGCTTTATCCCTATATTCAGCGCGAGAATCTGAAGGAGGTCCGTGTGCATAACCCCGCCAACGCCTCCCGCGGTGAGGAATATATCGATTGGTCGATCTCCTTTGCTTACGACGAGACTGAAGAGGATTATTACGGCTATATGACCGATTATCCCTACAACGTTCTTGACGATACGCAGTTTACCTATTTTGTTGCCGCCGTCTGTAATCCTGTTTTCACCTCGCGTATTGAGGATCACTGCAGTGATTTTTCGCTCTACGGTCTTGCTGCCGAGTCGGATGCCGACGCGATCTACGTTGAGGTCGAGCTACAGGACTCAACGGTCTATAAGCTCTACTTTGGAAAGAAAAATCCCAACGGAACGAGCTATTATATCCGTTCGGGCGATATTGCCAAGGATGCTGACGGCAACGATTACGTCAGGGATTCTGTCTATCTCATGAATTCAACGACCGCTTCGTATTTCGAATCTACGCTGCTCACGCTTCCTACAGCCATGCTCAATACGCTCATATCCTATCCCTACAGCAATTCAGACGTCATCAGCCGCTTTGATCTGCTTGCCACCGACGAGAGCATTCTCGTCTCACTCGCCTACATGGGCGAGATCGATACGCCCGATAAGCTCTTCGGCGGCTCCTGCGGCTTCTATTCGAGAACCCCTGCAGGGTATTTCTCCTCACCCTCCTTCGAAGCGCGTCTTGACCGATTGAAGGAATTTACGGGCAGCGAGGTCATGGAATACGCCACCAAGCGCATAGACGACGTCGACGAGGACGGCAACGAGATCTATTACCACGTGTTTGAAAACGAGGTGCTTGCCGAGTACGGGCTTGATGCCGACCATATTCAGTATATCATGCGCTATTGGGTGGTGTACCAAGGAACGGACGAGGCGCTTGTCAGCGAGGTCTACTTCTCCGGTCTTCGTCCCGACGGCTACTATTATGCCTATGCGATCAACTTCAATACCATCGTGAAGGTCGATCCCTCGACCGTTGATTTCCTCGCCTGGGAAACGCTCGATTTTCTTGATTCCTACGCGCTCCGCATGTCGATCGGCTACTGCAAGGAATTGACCGTAAAGGGAAAGATCGACGGCGAGGTCTATGAAGAGACCTTCGTTGCCGAGCTTGACCAGGAATACGTGGCGAAATCCGCCTATGCAAAGAACGCCGACAAGGAAGTGAATATGGACTACTACCGTATCCTCTTCACCGAGCTGTATACGACTGTTCTTTGGGACGACGTGCCCGATACGCTTGACATGGAGGCGCTCCTTGCCACCGAGCCTTATCTTGAGATCTCGGTTACGACCCCGAAGGTTGGCATCAACGCCGAAAAGTTTGTGACGGCGGAGCTGCCGAGCGTGACGCGCATACTGCGCTTCTACCGGTATTCGAACGGCAGAGCGCTTATGACGGTGGAAATGATCCGTGACGGCGTTTCAAGCGGTGAAAGCGGCAGCTTCTACGTTCGCGTGTCCCGTCTTGATAAGCTGATCACAGACACGAAAAAGCTCTGCGACGGTCTTCCTATCTCGAACTACGATAAGGAGTGATACGGATGAAGCGTTCATTTTTCAAACGGTCACTTTCGCTCCTCTCCCTGCTTCTTCTGCTCGTCAGCATGCTTTTCGCGGGTACTTCCTGCTCAAGCGGCACGTATCTGAAGGTCGGCGAGGCGGAGGTCAGCTATGACGTCCTTCGATGCTTCGTGAAGCAGGCGCTTTCGGGCTACAGCGAGGAGGAGCTTGCCGATGAAGCCCTGCGCGATGAGATCCGCAGTGAGGTGCTTACGAATATCAAAAGCATTTACGCCTCGCGTGCCATTGCCCGGGAGTTCGGTATCAAGCTCGACAGAACGGGAAAACAGGAGATCAAGCTCCTGCTCGCATCCTATAAGGATCTGGACGGCTACGACGAGATGCTTGAAGAGATGTTTGCGACCGACGAGGTTATCGAGGAGCTTGAGATCTGCACCTACTACGACAATCTCGTGTACGATTATCTCTGTGAAAATCACAGCGATTTCTCCGACGATCCCACGGTCGTGGACGCCGACCTTGACGGCGATCGCTGGTACGCCGCCGAGTTCGTTATCCTGCTGTATGATGATACCAATTATTACGCGCGTAAGGAGGATCTTGAAGAGGCGAGAGAGGCGATCCTTGCAGGAGCAGGTCTTAAGGCCGGTACTGCGACAGTTGCAACGCTCTACGGCAATGAATACTCCTACGCCATTGACGGCTGCTTTACCGATACAATCTATACCGAAACGGTGGAAAAGGCGGTCAAGGAGCTTGCCGTGGGTGAGACGAGTGAGGTGTTGACCACCGTGACGTCAAACGGGTACGCTTGCCTGATGCTCGTTACCCGCTCCAAGGTCAGCCGCGAGTACGTTGAGGCCAATTACGATACCGTTACCGCCTATTACCTCGCGCGCGTCTACGCCGACTATATGGAAGCACGCGTGGAGGAATTGGAGATCATCTTCGCAAACCGTTACAGCGAAAGCGATATCCTCAATATTAAATAACGGCGTTTGCCGTATAAAATGAAACAGCCTATCCCTTGGCGGGATAGGCTGTTTCGTTTTGATGAAAAGAAGCGAGGAGAAGCGCTTTTTTCATGGCTCGGTGTGCTCGAACGCCGAGATCTATTTAGTCAAGGGGCAAAAGGGCGCATGTGCGTTTGTAGGGACGCTGATGCACAAAATGCCTTTTGACCCTCGTCTAAAACGAAAGGGGTCAGTCGCATTCCTTGCGGTTGTCGGGAAGCTCGGCTGAGGTCCCGGTACTGACTTCGGGTGTATCGGCAGAGGTGGGCAGGCTTGCGGGATCGTTTTCGACCGAAAGCTCAAACCAGAAGGTGCTGCCCTTGCCGGGCAGAGAGCGTACGCCATAACTGCCTTTATGGAGCTGAATGACGCTTCTGACGATCGAAAGACCAAGTCCTGTGCCCTTGGCGGCGCGTTTATGAGCCGCATCGACCTTGTAATAGCGATCCCAGATCAAGGGGAGCTTTTCGGGATCAATGCCTTCTCCCGTGTCGCTTACCTCAACGCGCACCCAGCCGTCGCGAACTGTCTGTGTGACGGTGACCTTTTTATCGTCTCCCGTATAGGTCAGAGCGTTATTGATGAGATTGGTGAACACCTGCGTGATCAGCAGTTCGTCTGCAACGACGGTGACGCTCTCACTTGCCGCGAAGGAGAAGCTATAGCCTTCGATGCCTGCAAAGGTCTTATAACGCGCAAGCGTTTTTTCAAGGCTTTCTGTGAGGTTATAGCGCTTCGGGGCGGGCTGTACGGCACCGTTTTCCAAGCGCGAAATGTCGAGCATATCGTTCACAAGGGAAGAGAGGCGGTTGCATTCGTCGATAACCGTCTTCAGATTTTCCTCGTTAACCTCGTCGGGAAAGTCGCGCATCATTTCAAGATAGCCGCTCATCAGAGTCAGCGGCGTGCGCAGGTCGTGCGAGATATTGGCGATCAGCTCCTGACGCAGGTGCGTGACCTGCGCAAGATCGCGAGAGGCGCGTGAGAGCGATTCGTTCAGCTCTGCGATCTCCGTCGTCGAGCTGTCGACCGGTGCGTAGTCTACCTGCGAGAGTCTGCCTGCCTGGCGGTTGATCTCGCTGAGGGGTGTGGCGATGAGACGCGAGAATATCTGCGCGATCAGAACGGCGATGGGAAGCAGGATAAGGGTGAGCAGTATGAGGAAGGATGCCGCAGCTTTTGTGACTGTGTTGACGGGGGATATGAAACCGTCGATCACGAGATAGAGGATTTCACCGTTATGGTCGAACCGTTCGACGTAAACGACGTTATCGGCGGTTGTAAAGCGCGTGACGTTCAGCTCCGAAAGGTCGTATTCATCGGTCGTGGGATTGTATACGACGCCAAACATGCACGCCTCGTCCACTTCAACGAGTGTGAGGATCTCCTGCCGTTCATTCGTCTTCAATTGGTGAATGATGCAGGAGGGGCTGTTTTCAACCGAGTAGGTGACGCTTCCGTCGCTTGCCAGCACGCTGGCACACACATCGGTCTTGACGGCTGCCGAGGCGAGCTCGGCGTAGAAGGAGGTCTCGTTACAGTAGAGAAGAGTGTGCTTGGCTGTTGCGCGGATCTCGTTGATCCGCACGTTGTTGTAGACCGTTTTATACATCACGACCTGGCAGAGCCAGAGAAGGGAGAGTGCGATCAGAATAATGCAGAGCAGGCTCAGAAAGATCTTCGCGCGGATCGAGATATGACGTTTTTTCGTGTTAGGTGCTGGTTTCAAAGCGATAACCGACTCCTCTCAGCGTGACGATAAACTTGGCGTACGGGCCGAGGGATCGTCGCAGGAGCTTGATATGCGTGTCCAGCGTGCGGTCATCACCAAAGAAATCGTAGCCCCACACCTTGGTGATGAGCTTTTCACGCGTGAGCGCGATGTTGGCGTTTTTGATGAGGTAGAAGAGAAGCTCGTACTCCTTGGGGGACAGGTCGGCGCGCTCGCCGTCTATATAGACGATACGGGCAGTGAAATCGACCTTCAGTCCTTCGAGCGTGAAGACCTCACGCTTGTCAGCTGACTTCTGCGTGCGGGTGCGCTTCATGATGGCGTCGATGCGGAGCATCAGCTCCTTTGGGGAGAAGGGCTTGACGACGTAATCGTCAATGCCGAGTCGGAAGCCGTTGATCTTATCGTACTCCTCACCGCGTGCCGAGAGCATGATAATGGGCGTGTCGGAGGTCTTGCGGATCTCGGCGCATGCCGAGAAGCCGTCGAGCGTAGGCATCATGATGTCGAGGATAATCATATCGAAATGTTCCTCGCGGCAGATGGTGATCGCCTCCATGCCATTGGTTGCTTCGCTGACCGTGTGCCCTTCAAATTCTGCGTATTTACGGATGAGTGAACGGATCTTTTCCTCATCGTCTACAACTAAGATGTGGTACATAGCGGTGTCCTTTCCGTTGAAATAAACTGAATCGGCTTAGGTGTGGGAAGGCGCGGAAAAGGGAATAATCATTGGCCGATCTCACCGAGAATCAGCTCGATGACGACGGTCTTGCTTTTGCGTGCTACTGTGATCTGCACGGTCTCGCCGGGTGAATAGGCGTTTAGTGCGCTGGAAAGATCACTGCTGTCGCTGATGGCTGTTGTGCCGATCGCCATAAATCTGTCGCCAAAAGCAAATTCCTCACTGCCCTCAGCGTACTTCGTCGATTCGTTGACGTTCAGGATATAGACGCCGGCAGTATAGTATTTGCGTCCGAAGAAGTCTTTTGTAATGGCGTATGCTTCAAGATCGGGGTATGCCTCGAGGATGTCGAGATAGTTGCTCTCGTCAAGTGTGACGCTTTCAATGCCGAGCGTCGGTCTGCCCGATACGTATCCCTGCTCAATCAGCTCTTCTGCGATCACGCGCAGGGTGGTGTAGGGAATGGCGAAGCCGATGTTTTCAACCGAGCTTTCGCTGATCTTGGCGTTGACGAGGCCGATGAGCTGTCCGTTCATATCGAAGAGTCCTCCGCCCGAGTTGCCGTGGTTAACGGCGGCGTTCGTCTGGATCAGCTCCATGACCGCGCCGTCGATGCTGACTCTGCGGCTGACTGAAGAGAGAATGCCGTTCGTGACCGAATGGCCGAGCGTGCCTAAGGGATTGCCGATCGCAATGACCGATTGACCGATGGCGAGAGCGCTCTCTTCGCTCGGAAGCACGATGCCGCTAAGTCCGTTCGCCGCAATGCGCAGAATGGCGATGTCACTGCGTGAGTCCGTGCCGACCACCTCGGCGTAGTAGGTCGTGCCGTTATAAAGCTCGATCTCGATCTCGGCTGCATCTTCAATGACGTGGTTGCAGGTGAGGATATAGGTGATGCTGTCGCCTGACGCCCACACGATACCGCTGCCTGACGAGGCGTCTGCCGTGATGGTGACAACCGAGTCGATCACTTTTGCCGTGACGTTGGCAAAAGCGTCCGGTGTAGCAAGCTCAGCGGGATTGATCCAGGGATCAATCGGGTCAGTGCTCTCCGGCTTCGTGCCGACGAGCGCGTGCGTTCCATTCTCGTTCAGCTTAGCGTATGCTAAGGCAGATAAGACTATTGAAAGCACGAGCAGGGCGACTGCAATGATGAGAATGACGATCGATACCGTGATGGGCGGTACCTGTTTTCTTGCCTTTTTGGGGTGCTGCTTCGGTTTTTTCGATTTAGCTTCGGGTGAACGGCTTCCGTTTGCGGAAAAACCGTAGGCGTTGAAGCCGTTTGCGCTGTATGAGGTGGGATCACTGTTCTCCGAACCGAACACGAGCTCGTAGCTTCCGTCCTCTCGGATCGAGGGATTGGCAGAGGGTTTTGTCTGATCGCGTTCATCCTGCGTATCTGCTGCTTCGTCGAATTGATCGTTGTCCTTGAAAAACATGGTTTCCGTGCCTTTCTTAGTTGGGTTTTGGCTGATCTCAGTATAAACGCCTTCTGTGACGGTATGATGAAGATAGGCGAAAAAAATATTGAAAAGAAGTGCTTCTGCGGGCGGAGGGCTTTTGAAAAAACGGGGCAGATCAAAAGCCTGCCCCGTATGGATTTCATGAGAAACGATAGGTCGTCGTTTGGGAATATGCTTCGCCCGCCTTCAGAATACAAGAGGGGAATTCCGCGCGGTTGGGCGAGTCGGGGAGCTTGTTGCACTCAAGAGCAACCGCGCCGTTCGCCGTCTGGGGAATACTGCCGAAGAAGGGATTCTCAGCGGTCATGAAGTTGCCGGTGTACATCTGGATCCCACCCTCAGTGGTTTCGACCGTCATGGTGATACCGCTTTTATCGCTGTGAAGGATCGCGGCAGGCTTGTTTTCGCAGAGAACGAAGCCGTGGTCGTAGCCGCCGCCCATTCGGATCTGCTCGTCGTCGGCATCAATATCCCTGCCGATCTTCTTAGGGCTTGTGAAATCAAACGCACCGCCTGCCGTGGGAAGCAGTCTGCCCGAGGGAACGAGTATCCCGTTGACCTCGGCAATGGCGGTTGCGTGCAGGGTGAGCGTCTGCTCCCGCACGCTTTCCTCGCCTACGCCGCCGATATTGAAATAGGCGTGGTTGGTGAGGTTGATGACCGTGTCGGCATCACTCGTAGCGGTATAATCGATCGTGAGTGCGTCGTCCTTCAGGGTATAGGTGACGAAAACGGTCAGATTACCGGGATACCCCTCCTCGCCGTCGGGGGATACGAGCGAAAGAGTGATGAAGTCCTCCCCGCTTGCCGTGAGCGTCCAGAGCTTCTTGTCAAAGCCAACGCTTCCGCCGTGAAGGTGGCAACGGTCTTTTTCGTTGAGCGCAAGGATATACTCCTTGCCGTTGAGCGTGAACCTGCCGTTACTGATACGGTTGGCGTATCTGCCGACAATCGCGCCGTGATAGTCATTATCGGCAAGATAGCCTGTCATATCCGAAAAGCCGCAGACGCATTCAACGCCCCTGAAGCTGAGAGAGGCGATCCTTGCGCCGTAGGTGATGATCCTGACACGCGTGTCATTGCTTGCCAGGGTGTAAGCGTATACCGGATTACCGTTGAGATTACCGAAAAGAGTGGTCGTCATACATACCTCACAGAGTGTTCAGGCGGTTTCTTCCGCGTCGGGGGTGGCGGGGGCATTTGTGTCTTCTGCCGAGGTTTCGGCAGAGCTTTTTTCTTCGGTCAAGGTCTTTGCCTCTTCGGGGGAAACGACGGCGATGCCGTTGGATTCGAAAATAGGAGCGAGCTTTTGAGCCGCTTTTTCGCAGTGGAGTGCCGTCATTTCTTCATTCAGTGAGACGGTACTGCCATCCTTCAGGTGAAGAACGTAATAGAAGCTCTCGTTAGGGCGTTCGTGCCTTGCCACGCAGAGGATCTCGTTGTAGCTGACTTTTTGCGTCGTTCCGAAGGGAAAGCTTTGCTGTACTGCCACGGCGTCACTTCTGAAGGCAACACCGCTGCAAGCCGACACTGTGACGAGGACGACAGACAGAAATACGAGGACCTTTTTTACGGTCAAGGGCAGGGAGGAGACGGGATTGTGTTTTGCCATCTCGCGGTAGGGCCGATACGCCTCGTGGCACTCTTTGAAAAAGAGGCGGCGCGTCAAGGGTAAAAAGCTCGGCGTGATGAGAAGGGCGGCCAGGAGCAAAAAAGAGAAGTTCCGAAGAAGACCTGACAGCGAGAGGGCGGTGAAGTAGGCTGCACCGCCGCCGACGATAAAGGCCACGCCGAAATAGAGGAGGGCGATAAGACCTGCGACGATGGGAAAACTGACGAGAAAGGTCAGAAGAAGGACGGGCAGGGCGGTGGCTTTCTTCGAGGTGGTGACCATATGAGAGAGAGATGCCGATCCGGGACGGACTGCCACGATCGGGTTCGCGGTCAACGCGGGGGCTGCAAGCGTGAGATGCCTGACGAAATCGGGGAGCTGTTTTCTCGTTGCAAGCAGTGAGAGCGAGGCGTAATTTCCGCAGAGAAAGTCGTTATATTCGGAGGAGCAGTAGAAGGAGCTCTTCCATTTGACGAAGTGGTAAAAGCGAAGCGAGGTCAGGGTGTTATCGTACTCCTCACCCTTACCCGAAGCAAAAAAGATGTCGTTTCCGTAGCAACGCATCATCTCGCTGCGTAGATTCCGGTAAGCCTTTGACGTTTCCTCAGAGCTTGCCGCAATACGCCCGAAGTCGGCAAGATAGGGCACGAGGCTTTCGGCAAGATCGCGGTAGCAGGACTTCAGACGCTCGGGGGATTCGATATAGGAGAAATAGCGGCAGATCAGATCGGAGGAATTAATATAGGGGATGACGTCATAGGGCGTGAGGAAGAAAAGCGGCTCGGTCTTGTCAAGGCAGATGCGTGCTTCTAGGATCGAGGGGGCGGCTGTCAGCATGGAACGGTTGGGGGTGTATACAAGGGAGATGAAAAAGTCTCCGAAATCGAAGCGGTGCAGATGGCTGACCGCCTTTGCTTTTCCCGAATGCTCGTCTTTTTCGGAAACGGTGTCCGACGAGACCGAGAGAGGCAGTAAAATATCCTCTCCGAGCGAGGTCAGCGAATCAAACGCCTCGCAGAGCGTTTCGGCAAGGGTCTTTGGTTTTTGTTTCTTTGCCATTGTCATCCTCCTTTCCCGGTACAAAAACAGCCATATTCAACCAAATACTATTTTAACACGCCACACTGAAAAATGCAAGTCCTTTCGGTGTTTCTTTTGTGATTTTGTGATTTTCAAGGAAAAGCGAATGCTTTTCACTTTCTTCCGATTGACAAAAGGGACGGCGGGTAGTATAATACAAATATCAAGTTATGACAAGGAGACAGGCTATGCTTCGTTTTTTGGGAGACGGCTCGGCGTTCAACGTCGATGCGAACAACACCGCCGCTTATTTTAAGGCAGGGGAGGCTATGGTGCTGTTTGATTGCGGCGAGCGCATCTGCAACATCATTATCAAGGCAGGTATCCTCGACGGCGTCAAGAGACTGCATCTTTTCATCACCCATACGCACAGCGACCATATCGGCTCTCTGGAAGGCTTTATCTATTACGTTCATTATTTCACCGACATCGAGCTTTCTGTCTATTATCCGCACACCTCGCGCCTCGACAAGCTGCTTCGTGTGCAGGGCCTTGAATTTGAATACCGGACGAAGCCCTTGCCTCCTGAGGTTGAGGGTTACCGCGTCGAGGCGGTGAAGCAGAAGCACATGTTCGGCGCATACGGCTTTTTCTTCTACAAGGAGGGCGACTCCTTCTTTTACAGCGGGGACACCTCAAGGGTCGTTTCGCGTGCCGTGAAGGAGCTCGCCTCCGGCAAGATCGACTGCGTGTATCACGAGGTCAGCTTCTCCGACTCCCCCATCCACACCCCGATCGCCGATCTTGAAAAGGCGTTTGCCCCCGCGCTTCGCAGTAAGGTGTATCTCATGCATTTTGCGAGCGATACCTGCCGCGAGGAAGCAAAAAAACGCGGCTTTTCGGTGGTCAAGGTCACCCTTTGAAATCAATAAAGGATCTATCAGCTCAGTATGAACGAAAAAAATATTTTCATCAGTTACGGTCACGGCGTTCAGGATACCGCCGTCAAGCGGCTGGCCAACGATCTGCGCTCGTTCGGCTTTCAGGTCTTTCTCGACGTCGATTACCTCAAAAAGGGCGATTGGGAAAGCGTGATCGACGAGCATATCCTCGCCTCGAAATTCTTTCTCTTTATGGTATCGAGCCGATCTGTCTCCCACGAAGGCTATTGCCTCAACGAGCTCTGCCGCGCGGGTGAGAACAACTCCGAGATCATTCCGATCAAGCTCGACGAGTCAAAGCTTCCCCTGAGCATCAATAAGCACCAGAGGCTTTCGCTCATACCCTCCATCGCGCCCGACGGCAGTATCATTGAGAGCGTGTATAAGAACTTCCTCGTCAATCTCGTTGAGATCCTTTCGGGCAAGGCATCGCTCGGCTTTTCGGATGCCGAAAGCCGTCTGCGTGCCGCCTTAAAGCCCGTCTCCTCGAAGGAATTGACCTATCGTTACTACGCCACCTTCTGCGGCAGACGCGCTGCCTTTGAAGAGGTCGAACGGTTTATGGCGAGCAGTAAGAATTTCTTCTGGCTGAATGCAGGCCCCGGCACGGGTAAGACTGCCTTTTCGAGTATGTTGACCTGGCGTTACCCCGAAAACGTGGGTGCTGCACACTTCTGTAAGTTCAATAACTCGGACCGAGTGAACCCCAAGGTCATCATCACCTCGGTGGCGTATCAGCTTTCCGAAGCGTTACCCGCATACCGCGAAAAGCTCCTCTCCCTGATGGAGCTTGACACCCTGTTTGAGAAGAACGCCACGCGTATTTTCGAATACCTCATCGTCGAGCCTCTCGGCCAGATCGATTGCGACCGTCCCGTCATGGTCATCATCGACGCGCTTGACGAATGCTCCTGGCGCGGCAGCAACGAGATCTGCTCGGTCTTGCAGAGAACGAGAGAATCTTTGCCGAGGTGGCTGAAATTCGTTCTGACCAGCCGCAACGAGGCGGTCATCCGCCGCACGCTCCTGCCGACCGCGCAGACCTACATGCTCACCGAAGCGCAGACCGAGGACGATCTGCGCGAATATTACCGTACGCAGTTCCCCGAGGCGAGCGATGCGAGGATAGAGCTGCTGCTGACCAAGAGTGAAGGCTCGTTTTTGTACGCAAGTGAGATCGTCAAGCAAATCCGCGAGGAGAATCTCTCGCTTGACGATATCAACTTCTTCCCGATCGGTATCTACGGCTTTTTCAACGACTGCTTCTCGCGTATTTTCGACAGAAGCAACGAGGATTCGCTTGAATACGACGAGGTAAAGCCCCTCTTTGAATTTCTCTGTATCGAAAAAGAGCCCACTGAGGTCGCCTTTCTTGAAGATTTTCTCGATTGGGACGAATATACCCTTAAAAATATTTTTGCCCGCATCAGCGGTCTTTTCCCGATCCAAAACGGCTTTATCGAGCCGCTTCATAAATCGCTGATCGACTGGTTGACCAACGACGACGTCAGTCAGGTCTTTTACGTCAGCCGCAAGAATGGCTATAAGCATCTGCTTGCCTATATTGAGGAAGCGTATGCTTCGGGTGCCTGGTATAACGACAAATACGTACTGAAATATTTCGGCTCGGTGCTGATCGAGCTGAAGCGCTACGACCGTCTTGCCGATATCCTCGCCGATGTCGAGCTTGTGACGCGTATCATTGATTTCTTCGAGTTTGACTCGGGTCTTGACAATTATCTGGAACAGCTCTCGATCCTGAACGAAAAGGCGAAGGAGCGTTGTCTTGCCCTGCTCACCGGGGATACCTTTATCCGTATCTTCTCGGAAAACCGCCGTCTTCTCTATAATTCGGGCATGTTCTTCAAGCTGAAGGAGCTGGGTCTCTCTGTCGCGCTTCGTCAGGATACCCGCGATTGGGGGCTTGAGGGAGAGGTCGGTAAGGTCTTCTATTACTACATCGTGGAGGATTTTGCCAAGGCGATCAAAAAGGCGGCTACCCTGCTCGCGCAGGGAGAGGGGAATGGCATGTCGTCTTCGATCCTCTCGGAGCTTTATAACGTCAAGGGTCTTTCGGAGCGCAAGTTGGTGCGTTTTGACGACGCGCTTGAAAGCTTTGAAAAGAGCATTGAATACGCTGAGGAGGCGATCGACGAGCTTGATACCACCCACAGCGACGCTGAATTTGAGTTGTCCCTCGCCTATCTCATCAAGGGCAAGATCTTCTTAAGCACGCTTCGCTTCGACGAGAGCAACAAAAGCTGTAAGCGCGCCATCAAGGTGCTTTCGCGTAAGATCGACGAGATGCCCGAATCGGACAAGCGTACCTCAAACAAGCTCTTCCTTGCCGAGGATTACCGCGTGTCTGCCTACGGCTATATCTGGCAGGGTGAATACGAGCTTGCCGAGGAGCGATTGCTTGCCGCCGACGAGATCTACCGCGAAAACAGCAACACGGTTGACCGCTACTACATCCGTTTTCAGTATACCTCGCTCTTTCTGAAGATCATGGAGGGGCAGTCGGAGGGCGTGCTTGATGAACTCAAGCAGCTCTCCTCCGAGGTCTCAGCCTCCAAATACGACAGAGGGCAGATCGCGTTTCTTACCGCTCTTGAAATCTTCCTCAACCACAGGGAGGATGTCTCGCTTGCCGCAGAGGGCTTGAAGCAGGCAAGAACGGGCTCGGATATCTACGAGTCGATCGACGCGCTTCTTGAAAAGGCGGAATGCGACCTGATGATGAAGTATCTCTCGGCGCGCGTCGGCAAAAGAGTGCTGATAGACGAAGAGGATAACGAATATATTGAAGCATGGGTCGATTATCTTGACTCGGTGCTGAAAAGCAAGTGATCCCGAATACGAAAGGAAGAGTGTTATGGATATTTCTTCACTTATGAGCCGTATAGAAGAGGTAACGCGTGCAGCGGGCGATATGCTCCTCTCCCAGACTGTGACGGTGGCAAGTCATAAGACGAGAAACGATCTTCTCACCGAGAACGATCTTGCCATCGAGAATTTTATTATCGCGGAGCTGAAAAAGACGCATCCCGACATCCACATCGTCAGCGAGGAGTATAATCCCGACAATACGCTCGATAGCGGCGTGACGGTGGTGATCGACCCGATAGACGGTACCTGCAATTTTGCCGTTGGTATGGATCTCTTCGGCATTCAGCTCGCCGTCTTTGACAGGGGTGTCTCGGTCGGCGCGATTCTCTATTTCCCCGTCACGGGCGACGTCTATCTTGCCGAAAAAGGAAGGGGCGCTTTTCTCAACGGCAAGCCTCTTCGGGTGAACGAAAAGGCAAAGCCCTCGGACGGCATGCTGTTTATCAGCGACTACTACGACAGCATCGATATTCCTTTTGACAAGCAGTTTGCCCTCGTGAAAGAGCTGCAGCAGCATTTCCTCAAAACGCGCCATTTCGGAGCGGCTTGCGTCGATTTTTCGATGCTCGTCAAGGGACACGGTCTTGCCTATGTCACCTACTATCACAAGCTCTGGGATATTGCCCCCGGACTTCTCATCGCTACCGAGGCGGGCTGTGTCTTCGGTGCCGTTGACCGTGATACCTACGAATACGGCCGGCCGGGGCTTGTCGTGGCAAACAGTCGATCTACGCTTGACTTGATCCTGAATGCCTATCAGCGTATCGAGTGAGAGATTTTTACCATGTAGCCAATACGAAAAACGCTTGCGACTGTTTTTAGCCGCAAGCGTTTTGGGCTTTTGGCTCATCCTTGAAAAGACCTTCCTGAAGCGTCCGAAGGGCTGCGTGAAAAGACCAACCTTTTGCTCTGAAAAAATTGTCAAAAATAATTGAAAAAATATTGCATTTTGCCGTAATATTTGCTAGAATGAGGGTGATTATCAGAAGGAATCCTGAATGTCAGTAATTCTCAGAAAGAACGAGGAATGAAATGGAAAAAAACAAGATCATTGAACTTCGTAAAATTGCCAAGCAGTATGACGGTGAGACGGTTCTCGACAGCATCGATCTTGACATTTACGATAAGGAGTTCGTGACACTTTTGGGACCTTCCGGATGCGGTAAGACCACGACCTTAAGAATTATCGGCGGTTTTGTCAAACCCGACAGCGGAGAAATTTGGTTTGACGGTAAGGAGATCAGCGACGTTCCACCGTACAAACGCCATGTCAACACAGTTTTTCAGAAATACGCACTCTTTCCCCACTTAAACGTCTACGATAACATCGCCTTCGGTCTGAGACTGAAGAAGATGCCCGAAAAAGAGATCTACGACAAGGTTGAGGAAATGCTTGCCATGGTCAACCTCAAGGGCTTTGAAAAATGTGACGTGAATCTTTTGTCAGGC
>CAZYFC010000001.1:0-33088 GCA_964646715.1 uncultured Lachnospiraceae bacterium | reverse complement strand
CGTTGAATACGGCACCTCGGAGGACGTTTTCTATTCACCTGCACATCCTTACACATGGGCGCTCCTCTCCTCCATGCCTGACCTCGATACCAATGAACGGCTCGAAGCTATCCCCGGCACGCCTCCGAACATGATCTATCCGCCTGTTGGCGACGCGTTTGCCGACAGAAATAAGTATGCACTCAAGATCGACTTTGAAGAGCAGCCTCCGATGTTCAGGATCAGCGACACGCATTCTGCTGCCACCTGGCTTCTGCATCCCGATGCACCGAAGGTTGATCCTCCGAGGATCGTGACAGAGCGTATTGCCAGAATGACTAAGATCACAGGAGGTGGCGGCAATGAATGAAAGCAAGATGAACGCTAAGAAGGCGTATGAAGAAGACAACGTTCTTCTGCGCGTTGAGGATCTTTGCCAATATTTCGGCTCCGTGAAGGCGGTTGACGGCGTCTCCTTTGACGTGAAAAAGGGTGAGGTCTTCGGCCTTGTCGGTGAATCGGGCTGCGGCAAAACGACCACAGGCCGTTCGATTATCCGTCTTTACAATATCACCTCGGGTAACATCTACTTCAAGGGTCAGCGCATAGGCGCAGGCACGCTTTCCTATAAAAAGGCGATCCGCAAGGCTACTGAGGAGACAAAACGGAAGATCGCCGCCTTGAAGGCGAGCGAGGATGTCGATAAGGACGAAAGGATCGCCACTGAAAAGAGCGCTCTTTCGGCATTCCTTGCCGAGCAGAAGAAGGAAATTGCTGAGGCAAGATACGATCAGAAGCATGTTGAGCGTGACTTTATCACCCGTATCCAGATGATCTTTCAGGACCCCATCGCCTCTCTTGACCCCCGTATGACGGTCAGGGAGATCATTGCCGAGGGCCTTGTGATCAAGGGTATGAAGGATAAGGACAAGATCGACGAAATGGTCTATAAGGTGCTTGAGACCGTCGGCCTTGTCAGAGAGCATGCGGGACGTTACCCCCACGAGTTTTCGGGCGGTCAGAGACAGCGTATCGGCGTTGCCCGCGCCGTTATCATGCAGCCTGAATTGATCATCGCTGACGAGCCTGTTTCGGCGCTTGACGTGTCTATCCAGGCGCAGGTCATCAACCTTCTGAACGAGCTTCGTCAAGAGCTTGGTCTCACCATTCTCTTCATCGCGCACGACTTGTCTGTCGTCAAGTACTTCTCCGACCGTATCGGCGTTATGTACTACGGCAAAATGGTTGAGCTTGCCGATGCCGACGAGCTTTTCCGCCACCCCATGCATCCTTATACGAGATCGCTTCTTTCGGCTATTCCGCTTCCCGATCCGCGTTACGAGAAACAGCGCACCCGTATTACCTACTCCCCTCTCCGTGACCATGACTATTCGAGCGAACAGCCGTCTTTCCGAGAGATCCTTCCCGGTCACTTCGTCCTTTGCTCCGACTCGGAGGAGAAGAAATACAAAGAAAGCCTCGAGGACTGATCGAAATGAAAAAGAAACTGCTGCAGTATGGCATATCGACGGCGGTCGGTGCGCTTATTTCGGTTTGGGTTATGTACATTGAGAACCTTTTCGGCGTGGAGGGCTATCCTGCCGAGACGGTCTTTACGATCCTTGCCGACGCGTTCTTCGTCTCCGGTATACTTCTCGCGCTCTTCGGCGCGCTTCTCTGGATTGCCACCACCGGATTTTTCGACGGTGTCAGCTTTGCGTTCCGTTCGGCAGCGCATCTTTTCCTGCCGTTTTTGCATCTGGAAAAGAAGAGCTTTTACGATTATAAGACCGAGAAGGCGGGCAAACGCGCCCCTGCACAGTTCTTCCTTTTGATCGTGGGGGCAGGATACCTTACTCTGTCGGGTATCTTCCTCATCCTTTGGGCAACGGCGTAAAGTCGCTTCGCAAAACGCTTTTTTACACTTAAAAGAGCAAGAATCAAAGGCGAAAGCCTTTTGTTCTTGCTCTTTTTTGTGCGGCGTTCGCAGATGCGCTCTACTTGACAAAAGTGCGGTGTTATGCTATTCTGTATTATGAAAGAATCAATATAATGGAGCAGTGCTGTCGAAAGGAGCAGGTGCATGATCACGATGAAAAGTCCGGTCTCGGCTCTTGCGGGCATCGGGCCGAAAAAGAAAGGCATGTTCGAAAAGATCGGCATTCTGACGGTCGGTGACCTTCTGCGCCGTTTTCCGCGTGCCTATCAGAACCGAGGCGATATCCGCACGCTTGCCGAAGCAGGCATGACGGGCGAGATCTCTGCCATGATGCTGACGGTCGGCACGCGTCCTATGGTGGCACAGCTCAAAAGCCGCATGACCCTGACCAAATTTTCGGCGTTTGACGAAACGGGCAAATGCGAGGTCGTTTTCTTTAATCAAAACTATATCAAGGACGCCTTTGCGCTCGGCGCGACTTATCGCTTCTGGGGAAGGCTTACTCAGGTTCGCGGCAGATGGACGCTGACATCACCGCAGTTTGAGCCTGCAGACGGCGTGCGCCGTCTTGCCGATTACGTTCCCGTTTATCCACTGGGCGGCGGCATCGGTCAGAAGCTGATGCGCGCAACGGTGGGCATTGCGCTCGCCTCACTTGATTCGATCGAAGAGGTGCTCCCTCAGCCTATCCGCGAAAAATACCGCCTTTGCTCGCTGAGCGATGCGCTGTATATCATTCATCACCCTCAAAATCCCGAAAAGCTCGCCGAGGCGCGCCGTTATTTTGTTTTTGAAGAGCTGTTTCTCTTTGCGCTTTCGGTGGCGACTGCCAAAAAGGAACGCGACGGAAAGCGAGGAATTGCGCTTTCGGTGACCGATAGCGTCATGGAGACCTTTTTGTCGGCACTCCCCTTCAGGCTGACCGACGCGCAGAGCCGCGTGCTTGCCGAGATCCGCAAGGATCTTGCAAGCAGGTATGCGATGCACCGTCTTGTCAGCGGTGACGTGGGTAGCGGTAAGACGGTGATTGCGGCGGCAAGCGCCTTTATTGCCGTGAAAAACGGCTATCAGGTTGCGATGATGGCGCCTACCGAGATATTGGCGCGCCAGCATTATAACGATCTTGCCCCTTTGTTTGAGTCGCTTGGCTTGCGCGTCGCGCTTCTCGTCGGGGCACTCACACCCGCGAAAAAGCGCAAGGTGCAGGAGGAGGCGGCTTCGGGAAAGGTGGATTTCGTGATCGGCACGCACGCGCTGCTCTCGGATGCGGTCAGCTTCAGCCGTCCGGCTCTCATGATCACCGACGAGCAGCACCGTTTCGGCATCCGTCAGCGTGCAGCTCTCGCTGAAAAGGGCAGAGATCAGCATGTTCTCGTTATGTCTGCGACCCCTATTCCGCGCACGCTCGCGCTCGTGATGTACGGCGATCTTGATATCTCTACGATCGATCAGTTGCCCCCGAACCGCCAAAGAGTCTCGACCTTTCTCGTGGACGAGAGCTACCGCGCCCGTCTCAACGGCTTTATCAAAAAGCAGGCCGACGAGGGGCGGCAGGTGTATATCGTCTGCCCCGCCATTGAACTCACCGAAGAGGAGGATGAGGCAGGGGCGTCCCTCGTTGACATGAGCGGCGAGATTATCGAAAAGCCGCTTTTAAGACGCGCCGTCGACTATGCCGACGAGCTTGCCGCAGTGCTGCCGTCGGTCAAGGTGGGCTGTCTGCACGGCAAAATGTCGGCAAGCGAAAAAGACCGCGTCATGGGCGAGTTTGAGCGCGGCGAGATCGCGGTGCTTGTTTCCACCACGGTTATTGAGGTGGGCGTGAACATACCCAACGCGACGCTGATGGTGATCGAAAACGCCGACCGTTTCGGGCTTTCTCAGCTTCATCAGCTTCGAGGACGCGTGGGACGCGGCGCACATAAATCCTGGTGTATCCTCGTGAGCGACTCGAAGAATGAAGAGTCGCTTCGCCGCATGGAAGCCCTTTGCAAAACGAACGACGGCTATAAAATTGCCGAATTTGACCTTGCCCAGCGCGGCCCGGGCGATTTTATAGGCGGCGAGGGCAGTACGCGTCAGCACGGTGAACTGCACTTTCGCGTGGCGTCGCTCTGCGACGATACCGCGCTGCTATCCAACGCTTTTGCCGAGGCGACGGCACTTGTTGCAAGCGATCCCTCGCTTTCTCTTGAGGCGCACCGGCTCCTGAAGGCAGCACTTGCCGATTTCAGCAGGGGGCTTACCTCAACGCTCTCCTGACACAATGCTTGCACCGATCTTACAGCTTGAAAAGGAATCCTATGTCAGATAAGAACACGACCTGCTGCTTTACGGGGCATCGGGATATTGCACAAAGTGAATACGAGGCGATCTCAGCGGCGATCCTTAACACCGTGCAGCTGCTTTACGAAAAAGGCTTTCGCCACTTTATCTGTGGCGGTGCTGTCGGCTTCGACACGATCGCGGCTGTGACGCTTCTCAATTGCAAGCGTCTCTTTCCGGCGCTTCGTCTTGTCATCGCCCGCCCCTGTCCCGAGCAGAGTGACAAATGGCCGCTTGCCTCAAGGGCGCTCTATGCGCGTATTTTGGAGCGCGCCGACGAGGTGGTGACGCTTTCCCCACACTATACGAAGAGCTGTATGCTTGAGCGAAACCGCTATATGGTGGACAGAAGCGCTCTGCTCGTCGCCTACGTCAGAAGCGAAAGCGGCGGCTCTGCCTATACTCGCCGTTATGCCGAAAAAAAGGGTCTGACGGTCATCAATCTTGCGAGCACGGTAGGCTGAAAGGAGCTGTCTATGGCATTTTTTAAGACGAACGACCACGAAAGAGAGCTTCTGTCGGCGTTCTATATGAAAAAAGGTCTATCGGGCGAGCAGCTTGAAGAGGCGATCCTGACCGCAAAGGGGAGGCTCGAAGAGGGAATGCCGCTTGCCTATATCACGGGCGAGGAGGCCTTTTACGACCTTGTTTTTGAAGTCAACGAGGATGTTCTGATCCCACGTCCCGATACCGAACGGCTTGTGGAAAAGGCAATCGGTCTTCTTCCTCAAGGCGGCAGATTTTGTGACCTCGGCACGGGAAGCGGCTGTATTGCCGTGACGCTTGCCAAGCATCGCCCCGACGCCTTCGGTATGGCGCTTGACCTTTCTCTGAAGGCTCTTGCCGTGGCAAAGCGAAACGCCGAGGCAAACGGCGTTGCCTCGCAGATCGTCTTCTGTCACAAGGATATGAAGGAGGGGCTTTGTGAGGATGAACGCTTTGATCTCATCCTTTCCAACCCACCCTATATTCCGAAAAACGATATTGCTGCCTATCCCTCGCTTGCCTACGAGCCGATCATGGCGCTTGACGGCGGTGAGGACGGCATGGATTTTTATCGCAGTATTTTAGATAAGTATAAAGGCAACTTAAAGCCTGACGGCGGCTTTCTCTTCGAGATCGGCTTTGATCAGAGGGACGCGATCTCGTCGCTTGCCGCGTCTCTCGGCTTTACCTGCCAAGTTGAAAAGGACTACGGCAACAACGACCGTCTTGCGATCGTGTTTCCAAAAGCATGAGAAGCGTTGAAAGGATTTATTTATGAAGATCCAAGTACTTGACACCACCTTGCGCGACGGTGCGCAGGGCTTTGGCATATCCTTTACGGCACACGACAAGCAGAAGATCGTATCAAGTCTTGACGCTCTCGGCGTTGACTTCATCGAAGCGGGCAATATTTCTCTCGAAGAGGACAGGCGCTTCTTTGAATCGCTCGATCAGGGCGCATTGACGCATGCGAGGATCGTGGCGTTCGGCAGTACCTGCCGCCCAAACACACCCGCCTCTGAGAGTGAGGCGCTGATCTGGCTCGCTTCCTCCTCTGTTGAATGCGTGACAGTCTTCGGCAAGGCGAGTATCAGCCACGTCAGAGAGATCCTTCGCACCACGCCCGAAGAGAATCTTCGTATGATCGCCGACACGGTCTCTTTTTTGAAAGGGAGGGGCAAGCGCGTCTTTTTTGATGCCGAGCATTTCTTTGACGGCTATTCGGACGATGCGCTCTACGCGCTCGCCGTGCTTGAAACGGCGATCGGTGCGGGCGCGGAGATCATCACGCTCTGCGACACGAACGGCGGCATGCTTCCCGATATCGTAGGCATGGTGACCAAACGCGTGAAGGAGCGCTTTCCCGATGCCGCGATCGGCATCCATTGCCATAACGATCTCGGAATGGCGACCGCTTGTACACTGTCGTCGGTGCTGGCAGGTGCCTCCCACGTCCAGGTGACCGTCTCGGGTATCGGTGAGCGCTGCGGCAACGCCAACCTCTCGACCGTGATCCCGCTGCTGCAGCTCAAAATGGGCTATACGCTTATCCCCGAAGAGCAGCTTGCTCGCCTCACCGCGACGGCGAGATATATCAACGAAGTCGCCAACCGCGCCTTTGACGAAAGCGAGCCCTTCGTCGGCGGCTCAGCCTTTACGCATAAGGCGGGCATGCATATCGATGCGGTCAACAAGAATCCCGCCTCTTTCGAGCATATCGAGCCGACGGCTGTCGGTAACGAGCGCAACACGCTCGTCTCCTCGCTGTCGGGCAAGAGCGCGATCTATTCCAAATTGCACGAGCATTTTCCGGAGGTGACGAAGGATGCGCCGATCGTTCTTGAAACGGTTGAGCGCGTCAAAGCACTTGAGGCCGAGGGCTACCGCTTTGAGGATGCCGAGGCGTCTTTCTGTCTGCGCCTTTACGAGGCGTACACCGGCAAATGCCAAAACGAGTTTTTTGAACTTATCAATTTCCGCGTTCTGATCTCGGAATCGAAGAAGGAGAGCGCGCCGCTCTGTTCGGCACAGGTTAAGATCGCCGTGGGCGGCAGGGAGGAGATCACCGCCGCAGAGGGCGAAGGCCCTGTCAACGCGCTCGACCTTGCACTTCGTAAGGCACTGCTTTTCTTCTATCCGAGTATTGCGAAGATCCGTCTTTGCGACTATAAGGTACGCGTGCTTGATTCGGGCGACAATACCGCGTCGAAGGTGCTTGTGCGCGTCAGTACGACGGACAATCAGTCTGTCTGGCGCACGGTGGGCGTATCGCCCGATATCATTGACGCAAGCTGGCAGGCGCTTTGCGATTCGATGGTCTATTTTTTGAACAAGCAGAAGATCCACTGAAAAAGCATATACTGACACGGGTGGCGGAGCTGTTTTCCCCGCCTGATACTATACGGTGAATTAAAGGAGTCTCTATGGCAAAAATCAAGCTGTGCTGTCTCTTCGGCGGCGTGTCGGAGGAGCATGAGGTCTCGCTCGTCAGCGCATCGTCAGTTTTGTCGCAGGTGGATAGCGACAAATACGACGTGACGGCGGTGGGTGTTACAAAGGAAGGTAAATGGCTGCTCTATGAAGGCGCACTTGCCGATCTTCGGGCAGAATCCTGGCAAAAGCACGCCACGAAGGAGGTTATCCTGCCTCCCGCGCGCGGCGAAAAGACGCTTCTTATTCTCGATGGAGAACGCATCCTGCGGCGTACAATTGACGTGATCTTTCCCGTGATGCACGGCAAGCATTGCGAGGACGGCACGCTGCAAGGGCTGCTTGAGCTTTGCGGTATTCCTTTCGTGGGCTCGGGCTGTCTTGCCTCTGCCGTCTGCATGGATAAGGCGTCTACCAAAATGATACTCAAAAATCACGGCATTCCACAGGCAACGGCGATGGCGATCGACCGTGCGGAGTTCCGTAAAATGCCTATGCGCGTGGCTCTTGCCGCTGAATCTCTCGGTTTTCCCCTATTCGTCAAGCCCTCGGCTTCCGGCTCGTCCTGCGGCGTAAGCTGTGTGAAAAGCCCCGATGAATTGTTGCCTGCCATTGAAAAGGCGTTTCTGTCGGATGATCGCGTTCTGATCGAAGAGCGCATCAGCGGCGCGGAAATTGAGGTGGCGGTGCTTGGCAACACCTCCTGCGAAGCATCCCTGCCGGGGGAGATCGTACCCGGAAGCGATTTTTACGATTACGACACCAAATACGTCAACGATACGGCGAGCTACTACATCCCTGCGCGTATTTCGGACACGGCAAGTGAAAAGGTGCGCCGCCTTGCCCTCAGGATCTATAAGATCCTTGGCTGTCGCGGTCTTGCACGCGTTGACTTTTTCGTGGACGGCGAGCGAGTCGTCTTTAACGAGATCAACACGCTTCCCGGCTTCACCTCGATCAGCATGTATCCCAAGATGATGGAGGCATCGGGCATTTCCTACGCGACTCTGATCGACCGCCTTGTCTCTCTGGCACTTGACAAGGAATAAATGCCTTAAAAGAAAAGCCCTCGGGAAAGGAAGGACTAAGATATGAAGAAACTTTCTGTAAAACTGTTGGTACTGCTTTTTGTGCTCGTATCACTCGTTCTGAGCGCCGTTTCCTGCACTGACGCCGACGGAACGACTGCGGCTGAGACGACGGCGGCAAGCACAGACGCTGAGACTACCGTCGAAGGCGGTCTTGACTCTGAAGAAGAGACGACTGAAGAAACGACATCCGAGACGCAAGCGCCTTACGTGGAGATCTACGACAGCACCGTCAGCGGCACGAACTATTCGACGAGCGGAAGAGCCAAAAACTCCTCCTCGCTGTTCTACTACAACAAGTATTATAAGACCGGCCCTTACGTTGGAGATCCCTATCTTTTCTACGACAACGGCGTCTTCTACCTTTACGGTACGACGCGGCTTTACGTGAATCCCGGTAAGACTGTTGAGCAGTTTGAGGTCTATACCTCCACCGACCTCGTCAATTGGGAGGACGGCGGCGCATGCTTTATTCCCGATGCAAACGACTGGTGCACCAGCCGTCTTTGGGCGCCTGAGGTCTATAAGATCGGGGATAAGTATTACATGTATTATACCGCCGCGAAGGGCGGAAGCGGCGTTCTGCACGGCTCTGTTGCCGTTGCCGACAGTCCACTCGGCCCTTTCACGAATGACGTTGCCGACGGCATTGACGGTTCGGAGCCTATCTTCGATTTCGGCAGTGACTTCCCGACGATCGACGGCTCGGTCTTTACCGACGACGACGGCAGAATGTACTATTTCTTCGTAAGAGACCAGATCGGTGATAACGCCTCCTCGGGGGGCACAAACTCTACCGCACGCAGTACGCTTTGGGGCATTGAGCTGGAGAACGCCTATACCGTTAAGGAAGGCGCCGTGCCGGTCAAGCTCACCGAGGTCGGACGCTCGACACTGACCGAAAAGGGGGCGTACACACAGCGTTGGGAGACACAGCAGGGCATGTGGAACGAAGGCCCGTTCGTTCTGAAGCACGACGGCAAGTATTATCTTACCTACAGCGCAAACTACTTCGGCTCGAAGTATTACGCCGTAGGCTACGCAGTCTCCGACAGTCCTCTTGGCAGCTACGAGAAGCCTGACAATCTGCCTATTATGGGCATCGATCCCAACGAGGACAGCAATTGGTCTTATTTTGACGGCACGGGACACGCCATGTTCCTGACGATCGGGGATGAGCTTTACGTCGTGTATCACACGCTGATGCCTGAAAAGAGCAATTACCGTCACTTCACGATCGATTCGGTGGGCTTCCGTGATGACGGCACGCTGTATATCAACGGCCCAACCGTTTCGGCACAGAATCTGCCTGCCGCCGTGACGGGTGTTCAGAATGTGGCAGGGCTTGCCGCCGTGACGGCAGAGAACATTATATCGGGCGTTGAATACCTGAACGACGGACAGATCAACGCAAGTCTCGTTTATAAGCAGTATGAGGCGGTTGGCGGTGCGGGAAAGGTGACTCTGACGTTTACCTTTGATACGCCGCAGGATGTCATCGGCGTGATGGTCTACAACAGTGCCGACTACGCAACCTCCTTTACGAAGGTGACGAATATTCAGATCGGCGAGTATTATTCCTTCGATTCCGTTCGTGTCCTTTCTGACTCGATCGACGCCTCGAAGGAGGCGATCTATGCCGGTAGTTGTGCGATCCTTGAGCTGAACAAGGCAGTCAAGGTCTATTCGGTGACCGTGACGATTGAAAGTGATACGCCTGTCTCGATCAGCGAGATCAAGATCCTTGCCAAAACAGGCGAATAAATCGGAGAGAGGGATTTTCCATGAAGCTTTGCGACCTTCATACGCACACCGTCTTTTCGGACGGTACATGTACGCCTGAGGAGCTTGTGGCCTTGGCAAAGGAGAACGGCCTTTCGGCAGTGGCGCTATCGGACCACAACACGGTCGGCGGTCTTGAACGCTTTCTTGCCGCCGCTGAAAGGGAGGGGATCGAGGGGATCGCCGCCTGTGAGATCTCGACCGAATACGAAGAGGATGAGCTGCATATCCTTGCGTTCTTTCTCGAGGAGAAGCATTACGCGCCTTTGACGGCGCTTCTTGAAGAGGCGAGCGAGAGAAAACGCGCATCGACACGCGCGCTTGTCTCAGCACTGCGGGATGCGGGCTACGATCTGACCTATGAGGAGGCAAAGAGCAAGACGAAGGGGCTTGTAAACCGCGCTCATATCGCGGCGCTTTTGACCGAAAAGGGCTATACTGCCTCGGTGAAGGAAGCGTTTTCTACCCTTCTTGCCCCTAAGCACGGCTTCTATCATCCGCCTGAACGCCTTGACGCGCTTGACGTGATCGCATTTATCCGTTCGATAGGTGCCATGCCGATCCTGGCACATCCTCTTCTCAGCCTCAGCGAAGAAAAGCTGCTCGAATTTCTCCCCAAGGCGAAGGAAAAAGGGCTTCAGGGCATGGAGACACGCTACTCGCTCTTCTCGGAGGAAGAGACGGCGCGCCTTTGCAAGCTCGCAGAGAGCTTTGGCATTTTGCCGAGTGGCGGAAGTGATTTCCACGGTGAGAACAAGCCGACGATCGCGCTCGGCAGCGGCAAGGGCAGTCTTTGCGTGCCGTATGCTTATCTGGAAGCATTGAAGGCTTTGAAGGAGTCTCATTAAAGAAAAAGACGCGTTCGGGTGAACGCGTCTTTTCTATGAAAAGAAGAAAAATGGGGCTTAGCGAACGGTGAAGGTTTTTACCTCGGGCTCGATCGGCTTCTTTTTGGGAAGTGTGATCGAAAGCAGACCGTTTTCGTGGAGCACGTCGATCGCCTCGGTGTCGATGCCGTTTACCGTGAAGCTACGGAAGATCTCGCCTGTGTTTCTTTCGCGGGAGAGATAGCGGGGCGCTGTTTTGTCATCGCTGTTTGCATCTTCAATATGCTTTGCCTTTACGGTGAGGTATTTGCCCTCAAGTGAGACGGTGATCTCCTCCTTCTTGAAGCCGGGAAGCTCGATATCGAGGCGATACGCATCGCCCAGATCGATAATATCGGTGGCGAACGAAGCGTTGCCGTTGCCGAAAAAGGCTTTTTCCATGCGCTCCATTTCGTTGAAGGCATCTGCAAGGGTGTAATTTGTGTGTCTAAGGGGTGTCAAAAACATCATATCCTCCTTGGCGCTTTGCGCTGTCAGTATTGTTTGGTTGAGAGAGGAATTAGCACTCTGTGGGTGCGAGTGCTTATCCTCTGCATGCTTATGATAGCATAAAAATATGAACAATTCTCGTTTATATTATGTCCGAATTGTAAATGTTAGCAGAGCGTGGTTAAGAGTGCCAATTCTGAAATGAAAAACGAGTTGAGGAAAGACTTTTGTTGGCAAACGAGGCTTTCCGACTGCTTTTTATCGACAGGCGAAAAGAGACACTATCGAAAGAGTTTTCTTCAAAAAGGGCGGATATTGTTGACAAAAAATGGGAAATGTAATATAATGAATACAGAAACGTGCGTACAGGCGCGCTTTTTTCAATCGGCTTTGTGAGGAGAGCATATGGGAAAATATTTCGGAACGGACGGCTTCCGCGGAGAAGCCAATGTGAAGCTGACGGCTGATCACGCCTTTCGTATCGGTCGTTATATTGGTTATCTTTTTTCGCGGGAGGGGCATATCTGTCGCGTGGTGATCGGCAAGGACACCAGACGCTCAAGCTATATGCTTGAATTTGCGCTTGTGGCAGGTCTTTCCGCTTCGGGTGCCGAAGGCTATCTTCTGCACGTCACGACTACGCCCTCGGTTGCCTACGCTGTGCGTGCCGACGGCTTTGACTGCGGCATTATGATTTCAGCAAGTCATAATCCCTATTACGATAACGGCATAAAGCTCATCTCGTCAAACGGCGAGAAGATGAACGAGGAGATCACCGACGAGATCGAGGCCTATCTGGACGGTCTGCGCCCCGAGCCGCCGCTTGCGAGGGGGGACATGATCGGTGCAACCTTTGACCATGCATCGGGCAGAAACCGCTATATCGCCTACCTGATCTCACTTGCCACGCGCTCCTTCAAGGATCTTTCGATTGGTCTTGATTGTGCCAACGGCTCGGCGTGGACTATTGCGAGAGCTGTTTTTGAGGCACTCGGTGCGAAGACCTATACGATCAACAATCATCCCGACGGCTTGAATATTAACGAAAACTGCGGTTCAACGCATATGGAAAGCCTCATTCAGCTTGTCAAGGAGAAGCATCTTGACATGGGCTTTGCCTTTGACGGCGATGCCGACCGCTGTCTTGCCGTTGACTCAAACGGCAGAGTTGTTTCGGGTGACCGTATCCTCTATATCTGCGGTAAGTATATGAAAGAGCGCGGCGAGCTTTACGGCAACACCGTCGTGACGACGGTCATGAGCAATATAGGTCTTTACAAGGCGTTTGATGCGGCGGGTATCGATTACGTGAAGACCGCCGTGGGCGACCGTTTCGTGTATGAATCCATGCAACAAAACGGCTACCGCCTCGGTGGAGAGGAATCGGGGCATATTATTTTCGGCAAGTACGCCACCACGGGTGACGGCATTCTGACCGCGCTTAAAATTGTGGAGGTCGTTCTGGAGCGCAAGGAAACGCTCTCACGCCTTGCCGACGAGGTGACGATCTATCCTCAGCTTCTCAAGAATATCCGCGTCAAGGACAAGGAAAAGGCGCTCAGCGATCCTCAGCTTGCCGCGGTGATCGCCGAGCAGGAGGCGCTTCTTGGCGATCAAGGACGCATTCTCGTGCGCGCCAGCGGCACCGAGCCGCTAATTCGCGTGATGGCAGAGGCAAAGACCGAGGCACTTTGTGCTGCCTGTGTCAATGCCATCCTTGCCGTTCTTGAAAAGAGCGGCGAATAAAAAACATTTTTCTTTCTTTTTTGGAGATCAATTATGTGCGGAATCGTAGGCTATATCGGCGATAAGGTCGCCGCCCCCATTTTGTTGGACGGACTGAAAAAACTGGAATACCGCGGATACGACTCGGCAGGCATTGCCGTGTTCGGTGAAAAGAATAAGATCGAGATCATCAAGGCGAAGGGCAGACTTTCGGTGCTTGAAGACCTCGTGGCAGGGGAAGCTCCCCATGGCACGGTGGGGATTGGTCACACCCGTTGGGCAACGCACGGCGAGCCGAGCGTAGCAAACGCGCATCCGCATTTTAACGAAAACGGCACGATTGCCGTCGTGCATAACGGTATTATTGAAAACCATGCTACACTTCGTGCGCGACTTATTGCGCGTGGCTATCATTTCGTCTCTGCCACCGATACCGAGGTGGCGGTGCATCTTTTGGATTATTACTACCGCAAGCTGCACGACCCGAAGCAGGCGATCAGCCATGCGCTCACTCGTATTGAGGGCTCATATGCGCTTGGGATCCTCTTTACCGACTATCCCGAGACGGTTTTTGCGGCGCGCAAGGATAGCCCCTTGGCGGTTGGACTCGGTGAGGGCTGCAATTTTATCGCGTCTGATGCGCCCGCCATTCTCAAATATACGCGCGACGTGATCTATATCGGCAATCGCGAGATCGCCGCTATCACCAAGAACGAGGTCAAGGTCTACGATCTTGATCTTGAGGTCTGTGTCAAAGAGCCGACGCGCATCGAGTGGGACGTTGAATCGGCAGAGAAGAACGGCTTCGAGCATTTTATGCTCAAGGAGATCTACGAACAGCCGACCGCTATCCGCAACACGCTTTCGCCGCGTATCATTGACGGTGAGATACCGCTTGACGAGCTTGGTCTCGACGAGGATGCCATCCGTGCGCTTCGCAAGATCTATATCGTGGCATGCGGCTCGGCATATCACGCGGGCGTGGTGGGCAAGTATGTGATAGAAAAGCTTGCGCGCGTGCCTGTTGAGGTTGATCTTGCCAGCGAATTCCGTTACCGTCAGCCTATTTTAGAAGACAATTCGATCTGCGTCGTGATCAGTCAGTCGGGGGAGACCGCTGACACGCTTGCCGCCTTGCGCGAGGCGAAAAAGGGCGGAATCAAAACGGTGGGTATCGTTAACGTCATCGGCTCTACCATTGCGCGTGAGGCGGATAGCGTGATCTATACCCATGCGGGCCCTGAGATCGCCGTTGCGACGACCAAGGCGTACAGCGCACAGATCGCCGTCACCTATCTTCTCGCCCTGCGTCTCGGCCTCGTACGCGGGACGATCACAAGGGAAGCGTTCGACGGCTATGTGAAGGAGCTTACGGCACTTCCCGACAAGATCGCCGCCATGCTGGGCGATAAGGAAAGCATTCAGCATTTCGCTGCACAGAAGGCGGTAGAGAAGGATATTTTCTTCATTGGCAGAGGAATTGACTATGCCGCCGCGCTTGAGGGCTCGCTCAAGCTCAAGGAGATCTCCTATATTCATTCCGAGGCGTATGCCGCAGGTGAACTGAAGCACGGTACGATCTCGCTTATTGAAGAGGGCACGCTTGTTATTTCGCTGTCAACACAACCCGATCTTTATGAAAAGACAGTCAGCAACACTGCTGAGGTGATCTGCCGCGGTGCGAAGGTGTTTGCGCTCACAACACCCGACAACGAGCCCTTGACCGCCCTTGCCGAGTTCACGGTGACCTTGCCGCCTGTCACGCCTGTTTTCGCTGCGTCCTTGGAGGTCGTTCCTCTGCAGTTATTCTCGTATTACGTCTCGCTTGCCAAAGGGCTTGACGTCGATAAACCGCGTAACCTCGCCAAATCGGTGACAGTTGAATAACCACTTTGTCAAAAGCATTCCACCGTTGGCAAAAAAGGATAATATGATAGGCGTTGCCTGTACGGCAACGCCTATTTCCATAAATCAATATTTTGCAAATTATGCTTGTGTCGACAATGTTCCCTTGGGTCGGTTTTTCCGGGAATGCATTTGGCTTGAAACGAGATGACTGCCCGATCATTCCTTTTCAAAGGCTTTTTTTACCTCGGTGAGCAGCTCGCGGATCTTTAAGTGTTGCGGGCAGGAATGCTCGCAGAGGCCGCAACCAAGGCAGCCGGATGCCTTGCCCGTATTCTCGGTTGCCTTACCGTAGGCTTCCTTGTTGGCGGGGGAGCTTTCGCGGCGCTCACTGTTGAGGATATCGAAGAGGGTGGGGATATCAATGGAGGCGGGGCATTCGTCGGTGCAGTAGCGGCAGGCGGTACAGGGAACGGTGTCGCGCGAGCGCAGGATATCGGTGACCTTATAGCATGCTTCAAATTCCTTTTCGTTCAGCGGCACGAAGTGCTTCATGGTGCTGATGTTATCAAGCACCTGCTCCATGTTGCTCATACCGGAGAGCACCATGAAGATGTTGTCAAAGCTCGCGGCGTAGCGGATCGCGTAGCTTGCCACAGAGCCGCCTCCCAACGCAGCGAAGACATCCTTGGCTCTTTCGGGGATGTTTACGAGTCTGCCGCCTCGGACAGGCTCCATGACGATGACCGGCTTTTGGTGCTTACAGCAGACCTCGTAGCAGAGGCGTGCCTGCACGCTGTTATCCTCGTAGTCGAGATAATTGAACTGAAGCTGAACGACCTCTACCTCGGGGTGATCGTTGAGGATCGTATCGAGCATTTCGGCGCTGTCGTGGAAGGAGAAGCCGACGTGACGGATCTTGCCTTCTTTTTTCAGCTCCATAACGGTCTCATACGCCTTGGTTGCTTGGTATTTGGGATAATTGCCGCGATTCTGCGCGTGAAGCAGATAGAAATCGAAATAGTCTACGCCGCAGTCACGAAGCTGGCTTTCAAAGAAGGGACGGATGTCCTCGGTGCTGTTGAAATAGTTCTCGGTGAGCTTATTGGTAAGTACGTAGCTTTCACGCGGATAGCGTTTGGTGAGGCATTCACGAAGAGCGATCTCGGAGAAGCCGCCGTGATAGCAGTGTGCGGTGTCGAAGTAATTAAAGCCTGCAGCTATGAACGCGTCGATCATTTCGCTGAACAGCGCGTGGTCGATCTTATCGTCCTTCATCGGCAGACGCATAGCGCCAAAGCCAAAGTTCTTCTTGATCTCGGAATAGGGGTGAGACATAATTAGCCCTCCATGACGTAATAGTGCCTTAATTATACAGAACGGTACGTGATTTGTCAATAGTCTGTCACTGCGCTCTGTAGAGGCGGAGTGAGTTTGTGACGACGAAGAGTGAGGAAAGTGACATCGCGGCAGCGGCGATCATGGGTGAGAGGGTAATGCCGATCGGGGCAAGCACGCCCGCGGCGATCGGGATGCCGACCGTGTTATAGAAGAATGCCCAGAAGAGGTTTTGCTTGATGCGGCGTAGCGTTTTGCGTGCAAGTCGGACGGCACACGGCAGGTCAGAGAGATCGTCCTTGAGTAGCAGCATGTCCGAGGTCTCGCGTGCGATGTCGGTGCCACCTCCCACGGCGATGCCGACCGTTGCCGCAGCCAGTGCGGGGGCATCGTTGATACCGTCCCCCACCATGGCGACCTTGTGCCCTTCGTCGGTGAGGGCACTCACGGCAGACGCTTTGTCGGAGGGAAGCACCTCGGCAATGATCCTGTCGAGCTGTAAGTCGTTTTCCTCGGCAATGGCCTTGGCTGCGGTCATATTGTCCCCTGTGAGCATGATCACACTGATGCCCTCTGCCTTGAGAGAGGCGATCGCCCCGGCGGAGGTGGGCTTGATCCTGTCAGCAATGCCGATAGTGCCGACAAGAGAGCCGTTTTTGGCGACCAGAACGGCGGTCTTGCCCTGTTCATTCAGCCTTTTCAGCGTTTTGTCGACGTTTTCAAGATCGGCGCCCTGCTCCTTCATAAAGGCGACGTTGCCTAAAATGCAGCAAACGCCGTCAAGACTGCCGCTGACGCCTCTGCCCGGAATGGCGGTAAAGTCTGAAAGTGTGGGGAGCGAAAGATTCTTTTTCTCGGCTTCTGCGAGGATCGCTCTTGCCAGGACATGCTCACTGCCTTGCTCCAGCGCGGCAGCAAGCACGAGCAGGTCATTTTCATCCCCCTCTGTCGGGAGAATATCGGTGACAGTAGGCGCACCGAGCGTGACGGTGCCGGTTTTGTCGAGCACGACGGTATCGATATGGGCAAGCGCCTCCAGAGAGGGTGCTGATTTAACAAGAATACCTCGCTCGGCGCAGCGGCCGATCGAAACGGTGACGGCAACGGGGGTGGCAAGACCCAACGCGCAGGGGCAGGAGATAACAAGCACCGAGATCGCGTGGATCAGCGCGTCGTTAACGCTTTTCGATACGATCAGCCAGACGATGGCGGTGATCAGCGAGATCGACATGACGATCGGCACGAAGACGCCGCTGACCTTATCGGCGAGTCGGGCGATCGGGGCTTTTGAAAGACCTGCGTTTTCAACGATCTCAATGATTTTCGAAAGCGTCGTGTCGCTTCCCACCTCGGTGGCTCTCATGTGAAAGCGTCCTGTCAGATTGATCGAAGCGGTCATCACCTTGTCGCCTGCCGTGACGGTGCGCGGCATGCTTTCGCCTGTGAGGGCAGAGGTGTCAAGCTCGGACGAGCCCTCGGTGATGATGCCGTCGACCGGGAGCTTTTCGCCCGGACGGATGAGGAGTATATCGCCCACCGCGACCTCGTCGGCATTCAGAAGCACCTCCTTGCCGTCGCGTATGACGGTGGCGAATTTGGGGGAGAGGTCAGCGAGTGCGCGAACGGCGCGGTCGGTTTTTTTCTTTGAGCGCTCTTCAAGCGCTTTGCCGACCGTGACGAGCGTCAGGATCATGGTGGCAGACTCGAAATAGAGGTTGGAGGCGTAGCGTTCGGCAAGCGAGGCGTCACCGCTCGCGTTTGCGTGAGCGATTATGATGATCGCCACGATGCTGTAGATCATGGCAGCCCCTGAGCCTATCGCTACGAGCGAGTCCATGTTCGGACTGCGCCGCCACAGAGCGCGAAGACCTACTGTAAAAAATTTTCGGTTGACGGCGAGGATGGGCAGAGAGAGGATCAGCTGAATGAGAGCAAGCCATACGGCGTTTTCTGTGCCATGCAGAAAATGCGGCAAGGGCAAGCCGATCATATGCCCCATTGAAAAGTACATGAGGACGAGAAGAAAAGGAATCGAGACGAGAAGGCGCGTCCTGACCGAAGTGCCTTGCCTCTCTTCGCTACCCTTCGGTTGATTCCGATCGGCAAGGGATGGGGTATAGCCCGCTTTTCGGATCGCCTGCATGATCGCCTCGGCGCTTGTTTTGCTTTCGTCGTATTCGACAGCGAGTATGCCTGCGAGCAGGTTGACGCTTGCATACGTCACGCCGTCTATATGCGTTGCGGCGCGCTCCACGGCGGCAGAGCAGGCTGAACAGCTCATGCCTTTTACGTTGAATTTTTGTTTCATCGGGTCAGTCTCCTTGCGTGGGTTACTTGTTTTTTTTCAAAAAGCTATTGACAAATCGTGCACTTGCGATTACAATATGATAGTCAATATCAAATTTAACGAGCTGATGCTCGTTGGGGAGAAGATCTATGGCTGAAAAATCTTATCGCACCAAGCAACGAGACAGCATTCTTGCCTTCTTTGCCGCCAATCCGGACGCTTGTCTTTCGGCAAAGGACATTATTGAAAACCCCGAAATTGCGGTTGGTGAGGCAACTGTCTTTCGCTGTCTTGCCAAATTGACTGCTGACGGTAGCATCAAAAAATACGTCGGTGCAGGGGGCGGCGCGCTGTATCAGTATAACGGCAAAGAGGCCTGTAACAGCCATTTTCACCTCAAATGCCTCGTTTGCGGCAAGATCGTGCATCTTGACTGCTCAATGATGCAGTCGGTGGGGGCACATATCGCCGAAGGCCACGACTTCGCGATCGACGTGTCGCGTACCGTGCTCTATGGCTTCTGCCGCACCTGCCGTGATGCGGGACTCGTTGATCCAAAACGCCTCCACCTTGCCGAGACGTCCTCTCACGCCTGTTCGGGTGAGGCGTGCCGCCACGGTCACGAATGTCATCACGCCTCGCACACCGAAAGAGACGGATGAGAGCTACCCGAAGGAACCGATCAATCTCAAGTTAAAGGATCGCACATGAAAAAAATCACCGTTTTGTTGGCTGTATGCCTTGTGCTGGCAGGTGTTTTTGCCCTGTCGGCATGTACCGTCTCCATTCCCGATGCCGAGGTCAATATAGTTGCCGTGAATTTCGCGGGCTATGATTTTGCCGCCGAGCTCGTGGGCAGAGACAACGAGCGCGTTTCGCTCGAATTTCTTGCGGCAGGGGATGCACACAGCTTCAATCCCACCTTTGCCGACCTTGTGAAGATTCAAAACGCCGATCTCTTTATCTACGTAGGCGGCGAATCGGATGCCGCGATCGAGGAGATCCTTGCCGAAAACAAAGACGTCAATGCCTTCAGGCTGATCGATTGCGTCGAGCTTCTTGAAGCTGAGGAGGACGAGGGGCACGAGGAGGGAGAGGGACACGAGGCAGGCTATGACGAGCATGTCTGGACCTCGCCCAAGAATGCGCTTCTCATCGTTGACGCACTTCTTGAAGCGCTTGTGGCGGTCGATCCCGACTATGCCGAGGCTTATACCGAAAACGCCGCCGCTTATAAGGAGGAGCTTCGGTCGCTTGACGCCGATTTCGAGGCGCTGTTTGCCTCGGTGAGCGAGCCGACGCTCATCTTCGGTGACCGTTTTCCCTTTTTGTATTTTGCCGAATGCTACGGCGTATCCTACCACGCGGCGTTTCCGGGGTGTAGCTCGGTCTCCGAGCCAAGTCCGAACACCGTGGCAGCTCTGATCTCACTGATCAAAAGCGAGGGCTACAGCACGGTCTTCTATATTGAAAGCGGTACGCACGAGGTTGCCGAGCGCATTGCCGCCGAAAGCGGCACCGTTACTGCGCTCTTTCATTCCTGCCACAAGGTCTCTTCCGAGGAGATCGCCGCAGGGGTGAGTTATCTTTCGCTCATGCGTCGGAATTATGAGGCGGTGAAAACCGCCCTGACGGGGAACGTGTGAACAAAACAGTGAATACCGTCAGAAACTTGCTCCCGACAGGCTATTTTCGCTTGCTCGGGGGCTTTTTGCTTTTTGGGGGCGGATCGGAGGGAGTGGCTGTTCCGAATGCTTCGTTGACTGCATCGAACAGCTCGTTTGCCTCCGCTTCTTCGGTGGAGGACGTTTTTTTGCCGTCCTTCGTTTGCTGTTTTCTCTCCTTGAGGACGTTCTGCCGCTCACGGAAGAGCAGGGCAAGGCAACGGAGCACGAGCTCACGCGTGTTTTTGTCGAGCGTCAACAGCGTGGAAGCAAATTTGTAGGAGGCACGCAGCTTGTCATTGTTGAGCTCGCTCAGTGTTTTGGCACCCGATGAGGTGAGGAGCTTATACATCGTTTCAAGAAAAACCTCTTTTTCGCAATCCGGCAGTTTGTTGATCCACGCCTTGAGCGTGGCTTCAAACTCTTTGCTTGTCTTTGAGCGGTCGGGTACGCGCACGAGGCGATTGCATTCTACATGCCAATTGAAAACGTCGTGCTGAAACGCGCCTTTGCCGTCGCTTTCAATAACGTCGCTGTCGTCGCCGTGCTCAAGCATAGCTCCCACGACAGAGACGTATGGCGTCATGCTGTAAAAACGCCCCTTCAGGTTGAGAAAGGCCTCTTCGCTGCGTACGTTTTTGCGAAAGCCGGGGCCATCGTTGCTGTAGACTGCCACGAGGCGTTCCTGCTCCTCGGACGAAAGCTGCAAAGCGGCGTAGAGGGCGAGGTTTCCGCCCTTGGAGTGGCCGCCGACGCGAATCGGTTTTGCGGTGGTCTTCAAGACCTGCTTCAGATAGGCAAGTGCGGCAATTTGCCCCGGAATCTCGTCCTTGATGCCGAGCGTGAAGCTCTCCTTCCAGGCGAGGATATAGTCGTCTGTACCGCGAAAGGCGACGTACGCCGTGCCGTCCGACAGATAAAAGGTCGTGGCAGCAAACTGCATCGCGGGAGATGCTTGGTGAACGCTGATCGGATTTGAGATGAGCGTATCCCCGAAACGGTGGCTCTTTGCCGCCGCAAGGAGCAGTTTTTCAAAGGATGAGGTGAAGAAAAGACCGAGACGATGCGTGTTCATGTCGTGCTTTTCAGAGAGAAGGTGTACAGCCGTGCCGAGATTGAGGATCTCGTCCTTTGACATGATCTCACCGAAATCAAAAAAGCAGAGCTCGGAGAGGATGAGATTATCGACTTCGTTGAAGGCATCCTTTTCAAAGGAAAGATCACCGCGCCATGCAAGATAGTCGAGAATATTTGCCAAAGCTATCGCCTCCCTTCGTTTGCTACTCTTATTATATACCGATCCTGCGTTTTTTTCAAGAGAAATCATGGTAAAAATCAAGTGAAGGGAGGGCGTCTCCTTGCACGCATGATTGCTTTTGTCGAAATACGCATGATTGCTTTTGTCGAAATATCTGTTGACAAAAAAGACGCTCTGTGCTAAAATTTCATTAGAAAAGCAAGTAGTATTGACAGAAAGGATCATGAAACATGTCTAACGTCACGATTTTTGACCATCCGCTTATTCAGCATAAGGTGTCTATTCTGCGCTCCAAGGATACCAACCGCAAGGATTTCCGCGAGCTTGTCAGCGAGATCACGATGTTTATGTCCTACGAGGTACTGCGTGACTTGCCGCTTGAAGAGGTTGAGATCACGACGCCTCTTATGACCGCCAAAGCCAGCATGCTGGCAGGCGAGGCAATTGCCGTTGTGCCGATCCTGCGTGCGGGGCTTGGCATGGTGGACGGTATTCTCAATATGGTGCCTAACGCTTGCGTCGGCCATATCGGTCTTTACCGCGATGAAGAGACGCTTGAGCCTCACGAATATTACTGCAAGCTACCAAAAAAGATCGACGAGCGTCAGATCATTCTTCTCGATCCCATGCTGGCAACGGGCGGCTCAGCGATTGCCGCCGCCAATTTCATCAAACAGCACGGCGGTAAAAAGATCAGCTTTGTCTGCCTCATTGCTGCGCCCGAGGGCTTGAAGGCTTTTTCCGAGGCGCATCCCGACGTGCCCGTCTACTGTGCTTGCCTCGATAACTGTCTCAACGACCGCGGCTATATCACGCCCGGCCTCGGTGATGCAGGCGACCGCCTCTTCGGTACGCTTTAAGAAAGCGTTCATTCGCTTTTTTCACGCATATACGACGAATACCGCATTTACGGGCCGTGAATGCGGTATTGTTTATGACGGACAAGGTATCATTCTATAACGCCGACAAGACGTGTTTTGTCGCTTGATGTGATTCTGACGTTGACAAGAGAATTGTGCAGAGGTGCGTTTGTTTCAAGGGCGACCTCGATATAGTTTGCCGTATGACCGATAGCATAGCCGTCTTTATTCTCTTCAAAAAGCACCTCGACTGTTTTGCCGAGCATGGCGGCGAGGATCTCCTCTTTCGTCTGTGCCACCGTTTTGGCAAGCACCTTTTCGCGCTCTGCCTTAACTTTCCCGCTGATCCGGTGCGGCATCTCCGCCGCCTCGGTGCCCGGACGGGGGGAAAAGGCGAAGATGTGGCAATCAAGCAGCTTTACGCGCGCAAGAAAGGCTTCGGTGACGGCAAAGTCCTCTTCGCTCTCGCCCGGAAAGCCGACGATCACGTCGGCGGTGAAGGTAGCGTCGGGCATGGCTTTTCGCATGGCGGCAATGGCTTGCTCTGCTTGCTCGGCGGTGTTCCTGCGGCGCATGGCGGCGAGTGTTTTCGAGCAACCGCTTTGGAGTGACAGGTGAAAGTGATGGCATAGATGCGTGATAAGGGCAAGGCGTTTGATGAAGCTGTCCTTCAGGATGGCAGGGTCAAGTGAGCCGAGGCGTATTCTGCCGATGCCCTCGACCTTGTCGAGTGCCTCCAAAAGCGTTAACAGGCTGCTTTTTGTATCTTTACCGTATGACGAGATCTCGATACCCGTCAGAACGATCTCGCGGTAGCCTTTTTCTGTGAGGCGTCGGGCTTCCCGAATGATCTCATCGATCGGGCGACTTCTGATTTTGCCGCGCGCCTTGCGGATGATGCAATAGGCACATTTTGAGTCGCATCCGTCCTCGATCTTGATATACGCGCGCGTGCGCTCGCTTTTTTCGATCGACATGGTCTCGTAGCGATCGAGTGAGAAGCAGCCTTCTATCGAGATGGGCGGTGCTTCTTTGCCGAAATAGGTGAGAACGGCGTCAACTGCCGCCATCTTCCGGCCGTTGCCGAGTACGCAGTGTACGCCTTCAATCTCAGAAAAGCTGTTGGGGTGCAGTTGGCTTGCACATCCGATGACCACGATGCAGGCATTCGGCGAAAAGGCGATCGCACGGCGTACCATCTGTCTTGCCTTGCGTTCTCCCTCAGTGGTTACGGCGCAGGTGTTGATGACGGTGGCGTCCACCCGTTCACCGAAGGGCAGAACGCTGAAGCCTTTTTGTTCAAGCGCTTCGGCAATTGCCTCGCTTTCATACTGATTCACCTTACAGCCGAGCGTTAAAAAAGAAACCGTCATGCGTTTTCACCTCACTTTTCTTTATCTTAACACAAAACCCTTTTTGAGTAAAGAGATTTTTTGTTTTTTTCGGGGCGCTTTTTGAAAAACGCTTGCTCCCGAGCGCTATAAACTATTCGTGAAACCTTGAAAAGGGCAGTAGACAAGGCGTGAAAAATATGGTATAATACTGAAACGACTTTTCAATTCGTTCTGTTAAGCGCCATTTCATACCGAAAGGATGACTGATTTATGAGAAAGCTCAAACTCATTGCATGGTTGCTTCTTTTTGCAATGCTTCTGTCTTTTGCCGTTTCCTGCCGTGAAGCCGTTGGCACGACTGACGAAACGTCTTCCGCCGAGACGACCGATACCGCCGATACCACGGCATCGGGCAGCGGTGACGAAACGCCCGATTCCACCGCTTCTTCAAGCAGCTCGGGCAATACGGCACGACCTTCGGGGGACTTGACCGATGGCCTTCCCGAAGAGATGCCTGTTTTCCATATTGATACCAACGGCGTGCCGATTACCTCGAAGGAGGTCTATATCCCCGGTACTCTGACGATCGGCAACACAGAAGAAGCATACGCCCTGAGTGAAGCCGAGCTTGAGATCCGCGGCAGAGGCAACTATTCCTGGAGCGGTACAGAGAAGAAGTCCTATCGCATCAAATTTACCGAGAAGGTCAATCTGCTCGGTCAGGGCAACGGCCCTGCGCGTTCATGGACGCTCCTTGCCGTGCACTGCGACCAATCCATGCTTCGTACCGCCGCCGCGTTTAAGCTGGCAAGAAGTCTTTCCGGTATTGGCTATACCTCCTCGGTCAGCTTTGCCAAGGTCTATCTGAATGGGGAATTTCTCGGCGTGTACCAGGTCTCTGAGCAGATGCAGGTACAGGATTACCGTGTGAACGTCGACGATTCGATGAGCGAAGAGGACGAGATCGGCTTTCTCGTGGAGCTTGACACGCAGGCGAGCGAGCTTCCCGTATCGGACGGCTTCAATAAATACGAGATCAAGAGCGAGATCTATACCGTCGGTCAGTACGAGTTCATTCAGATGACGCTTGAAGACGCCTTTTACGCCGTATGGGACGGAAACGAAGCAGTCATCGACGAGCTGATAGACATTGACTCGATGGTCGATACCTATATCGTCGAGGAGGTCATGAAAAACCTCGATGCGGGCTGGGGCTCCTTCTATATGTACCGCGATATCGGCGGCAAGCTGCATTTCGGCCCTGTCTGGGACTTTGACCTTTCGGCGGGCAACGCGGATACTGACGACAGAGACCCTTATTTTCCGACACCTGAATATCTCTACGTCGGCACCGATTACTATCAGTACAGCCAGCAGCACAGATGGTTCGTGATGCTGATGCAGCAGGAATGGTTCTACAAGCGCGTGGAAGCGAGATGGAACGAGATCACCGAGGAGCTTGCGGCTCTGCCTGCCTACGTCAGAGCAGTGGCAGCACTTTATTCGGAGGAGTTTGACGAAAACTTCGAGCGGTGGCCGATCTTCGGTCAGAAGATCAATCGCGAGCCGATGGAAGTGCGTATGCTGAAGAGTCACGACGAGCATGCGGAATATCTTGCGCTCTGGCTTGAAGAGCGTATTGCATGGCTTGACAAGTATTTCAAGGGAGAGGTCGACGCCGATCCCGACGGTACGGTCTCCGATTTCGAGGGCTCGGGCGGCAACGGTACGAGAAGTGACCCCTATCTCGTTTCGAGTGCGAAGGATTTTTATGAATTGACGCTCGCCATGATGTACGGCACGACCTTTGACGGTCAATACTTCCTCCAGACGGCGAACATCGATATGGTCGGCTATCCCGGCTATAACGGCATTGGCGCGGAAGGCTCGTTTGGCGGCGTGTATAACGCCAACGGCTACGCCATCAATGCCGAGATCGCAGGAGACGACGAGTGCATTTTCCCCTACGTGACCGGTACGGTCATGAACCTCATCACCACAGGCAGCGTAACCAACCTTCAACAGGCGGCGGGCATAGCGCGTTCGGTAAGACGCGACGGCAAGATCGTTAACTGCCTGTCGGCGATGGCTGTGACCTCGACGGGACAGAATGCGGGCGGCATCGTAGCCTCGAATCAGAGTGGTGGCGGTACAGTCTCGGGCTGCGTCTTCGTCGGCACGCTTTCAGCAGCGGAATCCGCGGGAGCGATCAACGTCTTCATGGAAAACCGAGGCGGCGTATTCACGCACAACTATTACCTTGCAAGCAGTGCGGGCACGTCATTCGGCAGCGAGACTGCCGTGAGCGATGATGAGCTTGCTACGCTTCACGATAGGTTGAACGCATCGCTCACCGCGCTCTCGGGCGGTGCTTCGACAGATCAGCTCTGCCGTTGGTCGCGAGGCGACGGCGGCTATCCCGTGATGGAGCATAGATGATACGGTATAGCAGGCACTCCTATGCCAAACGGCAGAAGAGTGCCTGCTTTTTTATGAAATTGTGTAGTGTCTTCTAATATAGAAAATCACTGCTTGCATTTTGCCGGTTTTTATGTTAAAATGAAAAAAAGGTAGATCTGAACAGGGAGACGTCATATGGCTAACGGACAGACGAAGAAAAAGAAGAAGGGCGTGAGCCGAAAAAGACGGTTTTTAACAGTCCTTTTCATCGTGCTTGCCGCTATTCTGATCCATGCGGGCGTTGCCACGGCAACGCATCTTGCGAGCAAAGGGAAGGATACACGTCCCGAATGGATGATCACGGTCGAATCGGTGGCAGAGGACTATCTCTTTGAAAGTGATGAGATCACCGACCTGTACGGTATGAACGTGACGATTGAATACGTCAGCATGACCTACGACGCGAGTAAAAACGCCGAGGTGCATTTTCTTGTCGGAGGCGTGCCCTACGTCGTCAGCGTAAAAAGCACCGACGACGGCTTCGTTGCCACCTCGTATCAACAAGAATCGCCTGATGAGGCGTGAAATCTGAAAGGAAAAAGCTCCAATGAAACGAAATCGCTTTTGGGTACTTACCATTCTGACAATGCTTTTACTTGCGCTCCTTTTCACGGGGTGTACTGTGCCTGATGAAACGACGTCCGAAGAGGGAACGACAGAGGAGAACACGACTGAAGAAGGGACGACTGAAGAGCCGGTGCTTCTTCCTGAGCCTTCCGATGTGATCGAAGAGGGCATCTATTGGCCCGACGATCAGATGCTTCCTTGGTTTGCCCAACCCGCTTCGGCTGTTGACGCGGTCTTTCGGGAGCAGTTTGACAGCGAGGAAATGTTGACCGTTACGGCGCTGCAGGGCATTGTCAACAAAACCAAGCCCCGTCTGCTGGTGCTTTCAAGCAACGAGGAGGAGGGCACGCTCACCTGGCCGAACACGATCGGCTCGCGTATCCGACAGATCTCGGACGCCAAGGCGCTTGATACGCTTGCAGGCTATGCCTCGGAATGCTCGGGCGTCGTGCTTTATTCACTGACACGCTCGGAGCATTACCGCAACCTCGCCCTGACGGCGGCTTCGACGATGAACGCCATTCCCATGACCTTTGACGTGTATCTGAAATGGCAAAAGGCGGGCATTGAACTGCCGATCCTTGCCGATCTCTCGAATCTGACTTACACGAGCGAGGTTGACATCTATAATTACATGTACGATAACTATTGGAAGGACTGCAACCACCGTCTTCTCATCTCCCTCAGCCCTTCCAACACCTATAATCTGCACGATATGGCGTCTGCTCTCGGATCTGCAACCGTCTATCTCGATTGCATGAACACGGCGCAGGAAGAAGTACTTGCCAAATTTCTTGACGATATGACGCCCGGGCAGGGACTCGTCATGGGCTGGTTTACCAGCGAGCGTTCAGGTATTACCACGGTTGCCGAGCACGGCCTTACCACGGTGCCTGCCGATTACTTCAATAACGGTACGGTCTATTCCGGTGTCTCGCACACCATCAAGACAGACGGCATTCCTACCATGCCCGAGCTTGATAATAAGGTTTACGTTATGGTGATCGTCAGCGACGGCGATAACATTCAGTACAACCAGCACGCCATGCGCGTGAAATGGGGTACGGGCAGAGGCACGGTACCGATCAACTGGACGATCTCTCCCGCCCTTGTCGATATTGCACCTAACATCCTCAATTACTACTACGCCTCTGCGACGGATAACGACTGCCTTGTCTGTGGTCCTTCGGGCTACGGCTACGCACTGATCGTGAATTCTCTTGCTGAGGCAGGCGCACCGATCGGAAACTATATGTCCGATCTTAATGATTTCAAGGCATACGTCAGCGTGACCGATCGTTATCTCATGCGAAGCGGCCTGCGCGTTGTCACGGTATGGGACTACGCCACCGCTCAACAGCTCAACGCCTACACGGGCATGACTGACTATCTCTGGGGCTTGACCGTGCAGGATTGGAGTGGCAAGGCAGGGAATCTCACGCAGGTGATGAACGGCACGCTTGTACAGGAGCTGAGCCATCATTATGCAACCTCAATGGACGAGGCCTTTACTGCACTTGAGCTTAGTGTGATCCGCGCCTCAAAGACCAAGCCCACCTTCCTCGCCATCCAGCTCTCTGTCTGGGGGGACTTCAAGGCAAGCGATGTTGCAACGCTCGAAAAGCGTCTGCAGGCGATCAATCCCAACGTTGAATTTGTGCGCGCAGATCATTACTACGCACTTTACAATCAGGCAAACGGCTTGCCGTTTGACCTCTGCCTTTTACCCGACTTCAGTGTTACTGCATCGGGTGCGAAAACAAGCGTCAAGAAGCTGACCGACGCCGTGACCACCAACTTCTGGAAGGCCTCCGAGGTTGGAGAAGAGTCGATCCTGTTTACACTCGGCTCTGCGTATGACCTCACCGAGCTTCGCGTCTATCACGCCGAAGCGGCAGGTCTTTCGCCTTCGCTCAACACCGTTTCTTACGCCGTTGAGGTCTCGAACGACGGCGAGAACTTCACGCGTGTTTATACGGTGGAGAACAATACCGAAAAATACAATCAGCTTGACATTGCTGCCGAGGATGTTGTGGCAATCAGGCTTGTGATCCTTGACGGCGGTGCAGACGGCTACGCCCGCCTTGCCGACGTGGAGATCTACGGTAAAGTTTCGGGCTGAATCACGGTATAGTTTCTGACCGGATCGGTCTTGACAGGCAGAGCTTTTCGTGATATACTGACACCAAAGAAGCCTTTTCGATAACTGACGGAAGAAGGTGGATGACCACCGTGAAGTCGAAAAGGAATATTGCCGACCGTCTGGGCGCATCGGATTTCACCTCGGAATCCCTGCGCCCTTTCTTTTCGGGTGACGGGACGTGGAAAAAAGAAAGGAAAGAGATATGATCAAAAAAATTTGTGAAGGAATTCTCGCAGGAATCGTCATTGCCCTCGGAGGCTCGGTCTATCTTGCCTGCGAGAACAAGGTAATTGGTGCGATCTTCTTCTCGGTAGCACTTCTTTGCATCTGCTTCAAGGGCTATTCGCTCTTTACGGGAAAGATCGGGTTTATCCCCGAAAAGCACGATAAGGAGGCGTTTTCCGTCCTCTTCTGGGGACTTCTCGGCAATTTTATCGGCACGCTTGTCTGCGGTATCGTGATTGCGCTTGCCATTCCTACCATCAGGGAGGCGGCAGTTGGTGTGGCGGCGGCGAAATTAACGCAGGTCATCTGGCAGACGCTTGTGCGCGCGATCTTTTGCGGTGTGCTGATGTACCTTGCTGTCAGCATCTACCGCGACTGTAAGACGCCGCTTGCGATCGTTTTCTGCATCCCCGTCTTTATTCTTTCCGGCTTTGAGCATTCGATCGCCGATATGTTCTATTTTGCAGCAGGCTTCTCCTTTACATGGAAGACGCTGCTCTTCATCCTGACCGTGCTCGTCGGCAACGCGCTTGGCGCGATGCTGATGCCGGCTCTTCGCCTGATCGGATGCAAGAAAAACGCAGAATAACGACAGTTCAAGAAGCCGCCTTTTAGGAGGCGGCTTCTTTGCCGTAAAAACTTCTTTTTTGTCGGATGTTGTTACAAAAAGGCGCATTGACAACGATAAAATCTTATGCTAAAATAGAATGGCTTTGGAAAGAAAGCAATGCTGTTTACGCTTCCTTTGTCGCGCTTGTATACCGTTACGATCGGCGGTTTACAATAATGACGAAGAGGCGCAAGCTCTCTTGGTCAAAGCGGTTTCTCGCTGTATCGATTAAAAGGAGTTTATTTTACCGTATGGATATCCGAAACGAGCGTTCGTTTTCTTCGTCTGATATGACGAATGAGCCAAACGAGCCGATTGACCATCCAAATGACAGGTTTGTGAAGGATCTGTTATTCACCCCCGGCAAGGAATATTCCGACGAGTTTTATGAAGCTTATATTGCTTCTTTTCAAAAAAACACAAAAAAACGCTATCTCTATCGTTTTTTGAAGCGCAGCTTTGATATACTTGCTTCGCTTCTTGCCCTGATCCTTTTATCCCCTGCGTTTTTGGTGATCGCGATCGCCATTAAGATCGACTCGCAGGGAAAGGTTCTCTTCAGGCAGGAGCGTATCGGCAAGAACGGCAAGCCTTTTATCTGCTATAAGTTCCGTTCAATGGTGACGACTGCCCCAAAGAACCTCGCTACAGCGGATCTGGAAAGACCTGAAGAATACGTGACGCGCGTCGGCGCCTTTCTGCGTCGCTTCAGTCTTGACGAATTGCCGCAGCTTTTCTGCTGTCTTATCGGTACGATGTCGGTCATCGGTCCGCGCCCGCTGATCCCTCACGAGGAAGAATGTAACGATATGCGTATGCGTCTTGGTGTGTTTGCTATGCGTCCCGGTATTTCCGGTTACGCGCAGGTGAACGGACGCGATGATCTCAACTACAAAAACAAAGCCATACTTGACGCGATCTACGTCAAAAATGCCTCGCTTTGGATGGATATCAAGCTCTTGTTCCGGACTGTATGGGTGGTCTTCTCCCGAAATGGCAACAATTCGGAAAACATGGAGGCGTCCAAAAAGGATGGCAAAGGCACACAATAAGAGCCGAGTTGAATGCCCAACCTTCAAACAAGAAGGTTGGGCATTTTTCTTGCGTATGGGATTTTTGCATAGCCGCATTGGAAACGTGGAAAACTGTGAAAAAAACACAGCACGGAGTGGTTTGTATGCATATTCTTTCGGTGTTTGGCACAAGGCCCGAGGCGATCAAATTCTGCCCCTTGATCAAGGCGATGGAAAAAGAGGCCGACCTGCACGTGACGACGGTTCTGACGGGACAGCATCGCGAGATGCTGTCTGCAGTGCTGGATCAATTTGGTGTTCGCGGGCAGTTCAATCTCGCCATTATGCGTAAGGGACAGACGCTCAGCGAGGTGACGGTGGCGGTGCTTGAAGGACTTGCTTTTATCCTTGAGAGGGAAAAGCCCGATCTTATCCTGGTGCAGGGGGATACTGTCTCGGCATTCGCCGCTTCTCTTGCTGCCTTTTATCAGGGTATTCCGATCGGTCATATCGAGGCAGGCCTTCGCACCCATGACCTTTCAAGCCCGTTTCCCGAGGAATTTGACCGACGCGCCATCTCACTGATGGCGTCGTGGCATTTCGCGCCGACCGAGGGGGCAAGGGAGAATCTCTTAAGCGAGGGGATCGCGAAGGCGCGTATTTTTGTGACGGGCAACACGGGCATCGACGCGCTTCGCTACACGGTCAGAGAGGACTACCGTCATCCTTTGCTTGCAAGGCTGCACGGCAAGCGTATACTGCTTCTCACCGCGCATCGCCGCGAAAATTGGGCAGACGGTCTTTCCTCTGCCTTTGCGGGTGTTCGCGCGGCAATTGAGGGGCGCTCTGACGTGGCTCTCGTTTTTCCAATGCACAAAAATCCCTTGGTGCGTGAGCTGGCAAGGGCTTCTTTTGCGGGCTGTGACAAGGTTCACCTGATCGAACCGCTTGATCTTATCGATTTTCATAACTTTCTGGCAAGATGCACGCTTGTTCTCACTGATTCGGGTGGCGTGCAGGAGGAAGCTCCCTATTTTGGAAAGCCTGTGCTCGTTCTTCGCGATAAGACCGAGCGACCGGAAGGGGTAGCGGCAGGGGTGCTTCGCCTCGTGGGGTGCGAAAAGGAACGTGTGGCTGGCGAGCTTGACCTGCTTCTGGACGATGAAGCACACTATGCTGCCATGAGCCGTGCATCAAGTCCCTTTGGAGACGGCAACGCATCAAAGCGTATTGTGACACGGATAAAGGAGATAGGGAAGAAAGCATTAAAAACAGCCCTTGCACCGTGAAGGAGCAAGGGCTACTGATTCCGGCAAGACTATAAGGCGGCGTTGGCGCGGAACTGTAGACGGTAAAGGTCGGAATAGATGCCTTCCTTGGCAATCAGTTCCTCGTGTGTGCCGACCTCTGCAACGAGGCCATCTGAAATGACGGCGATCTCGTCGGCGTTTTTGATCGTTGAAAGGCGGTGGGCAACGACGAGTGTCGTTCTGCCCTTACAAAGCTCGTCAAGGGCTTCCTGAATATAGATCTCAGTCGTGTTGTCAAGCGCACTGGTCGCTTCGTCGAGAATGAGGATCGGGGGATTTTTGAGAAAGACGCGCGCAATGGAGATTCGTTGCTTTTGACCGCCCGAAAGACGGACGCCGCGCTCACCGATTACGGTGTCGTAGCCCTTTTCAAGCGTCATGATGTAGTCGTGGATGTTGGCGCGCTTTGCGGCTTCGATTACCTCATCCTCCGTGGCGTCAAGCCTGCCGTAGAGGATATTGTCGCGGATGCTTGCATTGAAAAGATAGATATCCTGCTGAACGATGCCGATATTGCGACGAAGGGAAGCGGCGGTATAGGTGTTTATGCTCTTGCCGTCGATCAGAAGCTCGCCCGATGTGATTTTGTAAAAATGTGGGATCAGATGGCAGATCGTTGTTTTTCCGCCGCCAGAAGGGCCGACGAGTGCGTATTTTTTGCCTTTTTCTATCTTCAGGTCGATGCCGTTCAGTACGTCCTTTTCGCTGTCATAGGCGTAGACGACGTTTCTGAGCTCGATATCCCCCTCAAGGACGCCCGCATCCTCTGCGTCGGGCGCATCCTTTTCCGGCTCGGCGTCCATGATCTCCAGAAAACGATTGAAGCCCGTTACGCCGTTTTGGTATTGCTCCATGAAGTTGATCAGCGTCATGACGGGAGAGATGAAGAGGTTCACCGCGAGAAAGAAGGCGGAATAGTCGGCAAAGTCAATGGCACCGCTATACATGAAAAGGCTGCCTGCGATCAGTACTACCACGTTGAAGATATCGGTGACAAAAGCAGTTGCCGAATGGAACTGTCCCATCGCCTTGTACGCCTCGCGTCTTGCTTTGACAAAGGAGGTGTTGCCTACCTCGAATTTTTCCTCTTCCTTTTCGGCATTC